>NZ_MWOM01000018.1:0-30159 GCF_012931925.1 Acidovorax sp. SRB_24 | reverse complement strand
CCTAGACCATGTGCGCCGGCTGCACCCAGGCGTCGAACTGCTCGGCGCTCACATGGCCCGAAGCGATGGCGGCTTCGCGCAGGCTCAGGCCTTCGTGGTGCGCTTTCTTGGCGATCTGCGCGGCATTGTCGTAGCCGATGTGCGGGTTCAGCGCTGTCACCAGCATCAGCGAGCGCTCCACCAGCTCGGCAATGCGCGCGCGGTGGGGCTCGATCCCCGCGGCGCAGTGCGTGTTGAAGCTGGCCATGCCGTCGGCCAGCAGGCGCACGCTCTGCAGGAAGTTGTGGATCACCAGGGGGCGGAACACGTTGAGCTCGAAGTTGCCCGATGCGCCGCCGATGTTGAGGGCCACGTCGTTGCCCATGACCTGGGCGCAGAGCATGGTCAGCGCCTCGCACTGCGTCGGGTTGACCTTGCCGGGCATGATGGACGAGCCCGGTTCGTTCTCCGGAATGGCGATCTCGCCCAGGCCGCTGCGCGGTCCGCTGGCGAGCCAGCGCACATCGTTGGCGATCTTCATGAGGCTGGTGGCCAGCGTCTTGAGCGCGCCGTGCGCATGCACCAGCGCATCGCAGCTGGCCAGGGCCTCGAACTTGTTCGGCGCGGTCACCAGCGGCAGCCCGGTCAGGCGCGCCAGCTCGTCCGCCACCGCCACGGCGTAGCCGGCCGGCGCGTTGAGCCCGGTGCCCACGGCCGTGCCGCCCAGCGCGAGTTCGCACAGGTGCGGCAGGGCCGCCTGCACATGACGCTGCCCGTGCGCCAGCTGCGCGGCCCAGCCCGAGATTTCCTGCCCCAGCGTGACGGGCGTGGCGTCCTGCAGGTGCGTGCGGCCGATCTTGACGATGCCGGCAAACGCCTCGGCCTTGGCCTGCAGCGTGGCGTGCAGCGCGGCCAGCGCCGGCAGCAGGTGGTGCGTGACGGCATCGACGGCGGCGACGTGCATCGCGGTGGGGAAGACGTCGTTGCTCGACTGGCTTTGGTTGACGTCGTCGTTCGGGTGCACCAAGCGGCCCTCGCCGCGCTCGCCGCCCAGCAGCTCGCTGGCGCGGTTGGCCAGCACCTCGTTCATGTTCATGTTGGTCTGCGTGCCCGATCCGGTCTGCCAGACGACCAGCGGAAATTCACCCGCGTGCTGGCCGGCAATCACTTCATTGGCTGCGGCCACGATGGCATCGGCCTTGGCGGCATCGAGCAGGCCCAGTGCCTGGTTCACGCTGGCGCTCGAACGCTTGACCTGGGCCAGCGCGCGCAGCAGCTCGGGCGCCATGCGCTCCCCCGAGATCGCAAAATGCTGCAGCGAGCGCTGCGTCTGCGCGCCCCAGAGCCGGTCGGCCGGCACGTCAATGGCGCCAAAGCTGTCACGTTCGGCGCGGAAGGCGGTGGCAGGTGCTGCAGGGGTCATCGTGCGTCCTCCAAAGTAGTGCGCCAGCATACCCCTGCCGCTGCGCAGCGGCCAAGATGGGGGGGCCGCAACCCTGGTGGCAGGGGCGTTCGCGCCCTGCAGGGGATAATCGAAGATTCGCGACCTCTGATCCCCATGCCATGACCACGACCATTCGCCAGCAAGACCTGATCGACTCCATCGCCGGTGCACTGCAGTACATCAGCTACTACCACCCCACCGACTACATTGCCCACCTGGCGCGCGCCTACGAGCGCGAGCAAAGCCCCGCGGCCAAGGACGCGATGGCGCAGATCCTCACCAACTCCAAGATGGCGGCCACCGGCCACCGCCCGATCTGCCAGGACACCGGCATCGTCAACGTGTTCCTGAAGATCGGCATGGACGTGCGCTGGGAAGGCTTCACGGGCGGCCTCGAAGACGCCGTCAACGAAGGCGTGCGCCGCGGTTACGACTTTGCGGAAAACAAGCTGCGCGCCAGCGTGGTGGCCGACCCGCATTTCGCGCGCAAGAACACCAAGGACAACACCCCGGCCGTGATCTTCACGCAGATCGTACCCGGCAACACCGTGGACATCACGGTGGCCGCCAAGGGCGGCGGCTCCGAGAACAAGTCCAAGATGGTCATGATGAACCCCAGCGACTCGCTGGTGGACTGGGTGCTCAAGACCGTGCCCACCATGGGCGCCGGCTGGTGCCCGCCGGGCATGCTGGGCATCGGCATCGGCGGCACGGCCGAAAAGGCCGTGCTGCTGGCCAAGGAAAGCCTGATGGAAGACCTGAACATGTACGAGCTGCAGGCGAAGAGCCAGCGCGGCGAGAAGCTCGACCAGGTCGAAGAGCTGCGCCTGGAGCTGTACGAAAAGGTCAACGCCCTGGGCATCGGCGCGCAGGGCCTGGGCGGCCTGTCCACCGTGCTCGACATCAAGATCAAGATGTACCCCACGCACGCCGCCAGCAAGCCCGTGGCCATGATCCCCAACTGCGCGGCCACGCGCCACGCCCATTTCGTGATGGACGGCTCGGGCCCCGTGTACCTCGATGCGCCTTCGCTCGACCTGTGGCCCAAGATCGACTGGGCGCCCGACTACAACAAGAGCAAAAAAGTCGACCTCAACACCCTGACCAAGGCCGAAGTGGCAGGCTGGAAGCCCGGCGATACGCTGCTGCTGAGTGGCAAGATGCTCACTGGCCGCGACGCGGCGCACAAGCGCATCCAGGGCATGCTGGCCCAGGGCGAGAAGCTGCCCGTGGACTTCACCAACCGTGTGATCTACTACGTCGGCCCCGTGGACCCAGTGGGCGACGAGGCGGTGGGCCCCGCCGGCCCGACCACGGCCACGCGCATGGACGGCTTCACCGACATGATGCTGGAACAGACCGGCCTGATCGCCATGATCGGCAAGGCCGAGCGCGGCCCGGCCGCCATCGAGTCCATCAAGCAGCACCAGAGTGCCTACCTGATGGCCGTGGGCGGCGCGGCCTACCTGGTCTCGAAGGCGATCAAGCACGCCAAGGTGGTGGGGTTTGAAGACCTGGGCATGGAAGCCATCTACGAGTTCGACGTGGTCGACATGCCCGTGACCGTGGCGGTGGACTCGGGCGGCACCAGCGCCCACCTCACCGGCCCGGCCGAATGGCAAAAGCGCATTGCCACGGGCGAGTTCAAGGGCATCGGGGTCACCGCCGCCTGACGCACGCCGGGGGCGTGGTGGCAGCGCACGCGCCTGTGCCAGGGGCTGGGGCGTGCGACCCTCCCCTGGCCCAGACCCTTTCTTCCACCCCTACTTTGCCGTGCTTGCATGACAGTCCCTTCACAGCCCATCGGTGTGTTTGACAGCGGCGTCGGCGGCCTCAGCGTGCTGCGCGCGCTGCGCGCAGAACTGCCTTACGAGCGCTTCGTCTACCTGGCCGACAGTGCCCACGCACCATACGGCGAGCGCGGCGACGCCTATGTGGGCGCCCGCACCCATGCGATCACGCAGTACCTGCGCGCGCAGCACGGCATCAAGGCCCTGGTCGTTGCCTGCAACACGGCCACGGCCGCAGCCATCCACGAGGTGCGCAGCCGCCACGCCGACCTGCCGCTGGTGGGGCTGGAGCCCGCGCTCAAGCCCGCCCTGTCGGCCACGCGCACCGGGCGGGTGGGCGTGATCGGCACGCGCGGCACGCTGACCAGCGCCAAGTTTGCGAAACTGCTGGCCTCGGTGGCCGGGCAGGCCGAGTTCGTGACGCAGCCCTGCGACGGCCTGGCCCACGCCATTGAACGCAGCGTTGCCCAGCCGCTGCCCAGCCACCCATCTGCGACTGAAATACGGGCACTCTGCACCCGCCACCTCCGCGCCATGGGCCGTTTTGGCACCGAAGCGGGGCAGATGGACACCCTGGTGCTGGGCTGCACGCACTACATTTTTGCTGCCGACGACCTGCGTGCGCTGGTCGGCCCGCAGGTGCGCTTCATCGAAACCGGCGAGCCGGTGGCGCGGCAGACGCGGCGGCTGCTGCAGTCGGCCGGCCTGTTGGCCAAAGAGCCACTGGGCGGCGCGCACGCCGGACCGCCACCCGTGCAACTGCTCACGACCGGAGCGCTGGACCCCCTGCAGGCCGCGGCGCAGCGCTGGCTGGAACTGCCCGCCGACTGCTGTGCCCAGGTGGTCATCCCGTGAATTTGATTGAAACTGGTCTCAAACGCTTGCCAGACATACGCTTGCAGCTATGGATATCGCAGCAAGCCTGCCGGCGGCTTTTCAATCGGCGCGCCAAATGCGCCCACCGCCACGCTCCAGGTGCGTCAGGTACAGGCGCAGGTCAAACTCGTACTGGTGGTAGGCCGGCTCCATGTGCACGCACAGCTGGTAGAAGGCCTTGTTGTGCTCGCGCTCGCGCAGGTGCGCCAGCTCGTGCACCACGATCATGCGCAGGAACTCGTCGGGCACCTGCTTGAACATGGCGGCCACGCGGATCTCGTGTTTGGCCGCCAGCTTGCCGCCCTGCACACGCGAGACGCTAGTGTGCAAACCCAGGGCATTGCGCACCACATGGATCTTGCTGTCGAACAGCACCTTGTGGACCGCATCGGCATTGCGCAGATGGCGGGTCTTCAGGGCCTGGGTGTAGTGGTAGAGCGCCTTGTCGGTGCGCACCGCGTGGGCTTGCGGGTATTTGCGCTGCAGCAGCGCCGCCAGACCGCTGCCGCCCTCGCCCAGCATCCCACGCACCTGGTCCTGCAAGGGCTGCGGATAGGCACGCAGATAGGGCAGGTCGCTGTGCATGGACATTCAAAGGGCTGGCCGCCGGACAGCGGCCAGCGCGCCGCCATCAGTGCAGATGGCGCGGGCGGCGACCACCGCCGCCACCGTGGCTGCCGCCGGAGCCGCCCGAGCCGCGCGGCGGCTTGCCGATTTCAAGCGAATTCACGAGCGCGTCAAAGCGCTGGCTGAACAGCTTGTCGATTTCGGCCACCACGCCGCCCAACTCGGCGCCATCGAAGTGGCGCTCCATCATGTTCACCACGTCCTGCACCAGCAGGTCGCGCTGCACCTGCATGATGGCGGCGGGCGTCGGGCCCACGAACAGCATGACGAAGTCGTCGCGCGATTCGGCATCGTCTTCTTCCTCGTCCTCGTCGAACTCGGCGTCGTAGAACGTCACCTCGATGGCGGCGCCTTGCTCGGCCAGTTCATTGAGGCTCATGCACATCTCGTCGAGCGACTGGCGGAAGTCCTCGTCACCGCGCACCGTCCAGCACAGCTGCAGCGTGTGCTCCTTCGCGTCGAACTGAATGCCAGGCTCTTCTTCATAGGCACTGACCGAGCCGTCGGCCAGCGAGCGCGCGCCGGCATATTTCCACAAGGGCTTGAGCGCTTCCTGCAACTGCTCGTAGCCGGCATCAGGGCGCAGCGGCACCTGACCATGGACATGAATTTCGAAGGGAGCGTTGTAATTTGACATGATTGAATCGTAGTGGTGCCCCGAGCCGGGGTCGAACCGGCACGCCCCTTTTCAGGAAAGCGGCGGATTTTAAGTCCGCAGTGTCTACCAATTTCACCATCGGGGCGGGCTGCATGGCGCAAAGCCTCGTCTGCAGCGTAACCCGGGCCGCGCACCTGTGCAATGCCCAAACTCTGCCGGGCCCCACCGCGGCGGACGCCCAAAGAAAAAGGGAAGCCGAAGCTTCCCTTTGAGAACTGGAGCGGGAAAAGAGTCTCGAACTCTCGACCTCAACCTTGGCAAGGTTGCGCTCTACCAACTGAGCTATTCCCGCATTTCACTACAGCCTCACATTGTACAACGTTTGCTGCAATGAAGATATTGTAGCGCAATTTTAAGGGTGCGCCACAAAAATCTTCAGTGCTGGACGGCCACCGTGGCCACGGGCTTATCGGCCGCTGCGGGCACGGGTACCGCAGCCGCTTCTTCGTCGGTCAATGGGACGGGCTTGCGCTCCAGGGCCAGCTCCAGCACTTGGTCGATCCACTTCACCGGCACGATGACCAACCCGCTCTTCACGTTGGCCGGAATTTCTTGAAGATCCTTGATGTTTTCCTGCGGGATCAACACCGTCTTGATACCACCGCGCAGCGCCGCCAGCAGCTTCTCCTTGAGCCCGCCAATGGCCGTGATTTCACCCCGCAGCGTGATCTCTCCGGTCATGGCCACATCGCCGCGCACCGGAATACCGGTGAGCGCAGACACCAGCGCCGTGGCCATCGCGGCCCCTGCGCTGGGACCATCCTTGGGCGTGGCGCCGTCGGGCACGTGCACATGGACGTCCTTCTTCTCAAACGCCTCGTCCTTGATACCCAACATCCGTGCCCGGCTGCGCACCACCGTGCGCGCGGCCTCAACGGACTCCTTCATGACATCGCCCAGCGACCCGGTGCGCGTGATGACGCCCTTGCCCGGCATGGTCACGGCCTCGATGGTCAGCAGGTCGCCGCCGACCTCGGTCCACGCCAGTCCCACCACCTGTCCGACCTGGTTTTGCTGCTCGGCCAGACCGTAGGTGTATTTGCGCACCCCGAGAAAATCGGGCAGGTTGTCCGCAGTCACGACGACCTGCGGCGCCAGCTTGCCCAGCAGCAGTGCCTTGACGACCTTGCGGCAGATCTTGGAGAGATCGCGTTCCAGCGCACGCACGCCGGCTTCTCGCGTGTAGTAGCGCACGATGTCCCGCACCGCGGGCTCGGTGACCTGCAGTTCGCCTTCTTTCACGCCGTTGTTCTTGAGCTGCTTGGGCAGCAGGTACTTCATGGCGATGTTGGTTTTCTCGTCCTCGGTGTAGCCCGAAAGACGAATCACCTCCATGCGGTCGAGCAATGCCGGCGGAATGTTCATGGAGTTCGACGTCGCCACAAACATCACATCGCTGAGGTCAAAGTCCACTTCCACATAGTGGTCGCCAAACGTGTGGTTTTGCTCGGGGTCCAACACCTCCAGCAAGGCGCTCGAGGGATCCCCCCGAAAATCCATGCCGAGCTTGTCGATCTCGTCGAGCAGGAACAGCGGATTGCGCGTCCCCACCTTGGCGAGGCTTTGCAGCACCTTGCCAGGCATGGCGCCGATGTAGGTGCGGCGGTGTCCGCGGATCTCGGCCTCATCGCGCATGCCGCCCAACGCCACGCGCACGTATTTGCGTCCGGTGGCCTTGGCAATGGACTGCCCCAGCGAGGTCTTGCCCACGCCGGGCGGGCCCACCAGGCACAGGATGGGTGCCTTGACCTTGTCCACACGCTGCTGCACGGCAAGGTATTCGAGGATGCGGTCCTTGACCTTGTCGAGACCGTAGTGGTCCTCGTTGAGCACCACTTCGGCATTGCCCAGATCGTGCTTGATCTTGGTCTTCTTGCTCCACGGCAGCGACACGAGCACATCGATGTAATTGCGCACCACCGTCGCTTCGGCCGACATCGGCGACATCAGCTTGAGCTTCTTGAGTTCGGCATCGGCCTTCTTGCGCGCCTCGGCCGGCATCTTGGCCAGCTTGATCTTCTTTTCGACCTCTTCAATGTCCGCGCCCTCTTCGCCTTCGCCCAGCTCCTTCTGGATGGCCTTGACCTGCTCGTTGAGGTAGAAGTCGCGCTGGTTCTTCTCCATCTGGCGCTTGACGCGGCCCCGGATCTTCTTGTCGACATTCAGGATGTCGACTTCGCGGTCCAGCTGTTCGAACAGGTTCTCCAGGCGGTCCTTCACATCGGAGAGGTCCAGCACGGCCTGCTTGTTCTCCAGCTTGAGGGGCAGGTGCGCGGCGATGGTGTCGGCCAGGCGGCCAGGATCGTCGATGCTGGAGATGGACGTCAGGATCTCCGGCGGGATCTTCTTGTTGAGCTTGACGTACTGGTCGAACTGCTGCATCACAGCGCGGCGCAGCGCTTCGATTTCGCTCGGTTTGTGCGACTCCTCCGTCGCCTCGACCGGCGCCACCGTGGCGGTGAAATGTGTCTGCGCATCCTCAATGGCGTCGACGCGTGCGCGCTGCTGCCCCTCGACCAGCACCTTCACGGTGCCGTCGGGCAGCTTGAGCATTTGCAGGATGGTGGAGACGCAGCCGACATCGAACATGTCCTCGACCGAGGGCTCATCCTTGGCAGCGGCCTTCTGGGCCACGAGCATGATGCGGCGATCGGACTCCATCGCCAGCTCCAGCGCCTTGATACTCTTGGGCCGACCCACAAACAGCGGGATGACCATATGGGGGAATACAACCACATCGCGCAGCGGCAGCAGCGGCAGCTCAATGGGCGTGGCGGGCAAGGGGGTGTGTCCGGACATGGAAATCCTCGTGAAACTGAATGGAATATGGTCCGTCAGCGGAAATTTTCAACCCGCCGGCACATCCGCGCCGACGCCAGGGTTGCTGGGCGCACGGCCAGCGCCGCGCCCTTGACAAGGCCTCAGGCCTTTTTTGCCGCCTCGCGGTACACCAGCAGTGGCGGCTTGTTGTCGTCGATGGTGGACTCGTCCACCACGACCTTTTCCACATTCGTGGCATTGGGCAGATCGAACATGGTGCCGATCAGCGACTGCTCCAGGATGGAGCGCAGCCCGCGCGCACCGGTCTTGCGGACCAGCGCCTTGCGTGCAATGGCTTTGAGCGCGGCAGGCCGGATCTCGAGCTCGGCGCCTTCCATGGCCAGCAATTTGCTGTACTGCTTGACCAGCGCATTCTTCGGCTCGGTCAGGATCTGCACCAAAGCGTCCTCGCTGAGCTCGGCCAGCGCCGTGACCACGGGCATGCGCCCGACCAGTTCCGGGATCAGACCGAACTTGATCAGGTCTTCGGGCTCGATCTCGGTGAAGACGTCGGAGAGCGAGCGTTGCTTCTTGCTCTTGACCGTCGCCCCGAAGCCGATGCCCGACGCCTCCGTGCGGTTTTCGATGACCTTCTCAAGCCCGGCGAAAGCGCCGCCACAGATGAACAGGATATTGGTCGTGTCGATCTGCAGGAAATCCTGGTTCGGGTGCTTGCGCCCGCCCTGCGGGGGCACACTGGCCATGGTGCCTTCGATGAGCTTGAGCAGGGCCTGTTGCACGCCCTCGCCCGACACATCGCGCGTGATGCTGGGGTTGTCCGACTTGCGCGAGATCTTGTCGATTTCGTCGATGTAGACAATGCCGCGCTGCGCACGCTCGACGTCGTAGTTGCAGCTCTGCAGCAACTTTTGCACGATGTTTTCGACATCTTCGCCCACATAGCCGGCTTCGGTCAGCGTGGTGGCGTCGGCCATGACGAACGGCACGTCGAGCATGCGTGCCAGCGTCTGCGCCAGCAGCGTCTTGCCGGAGCCGGTGGGACCGATCAGCAGGATATTGCTCTTGGACAGCTCAACATCGTCCTTGTGCGCCTTGTCCTTGTGGCGCAGGCGCTTGTAGTGGTTGTACACCGCCACGGCCAGGGTGCGCTTGGCCTGCTCCTGGCCAATGACATAGCCGTCGAGGTTGGCCTTGATCTCGGCGGGCGTGGGCAGATCGCCGCGTCCATCGCGACCCGCCTCGCCCGCAGGCACCTCGTCGCGGATGATCTCGTTGCACAGGTCAATGCACTCGTCGCAGATAAAAACCGACGGGCCGGCGATCAGCTTCTTTACCTCGTGCTGGCTCTTGCCGCAGAAAGAGCAGTAAAGGGTTTTTTCGCTGGGAGAGCCTTTTTTATCGGCCATGGAAACAATGCCTTGTATAGCTAGGGGAAGTGGTCTGGATGATAACCAATGGGAAACGGCGCTTTCCCGCACGGGAAAACGCCGTACCCGGGCGCGGCTGCGCTCAGGAACGCTTGGCGATCACCTGGTCGATGAGCCCATAGTCCTTTGCCTCATCGGCCGTGAGGAAGTAGTCGCGCTCGGTGTCGCGCTGGATTTTTTCCAGCGGCTGGCCGGTGCGTTCGGCCAGGATGCGGTTCATCTGGTCCTTGGTGCGCAGGATATCGCGCGCATGGATTTCGATGTCGGTGGCTTGGCCGCGTGCGCCGCCCAGCACCTGGTGGATCATGACCTTGGAATTGGGCAGGGAAAAACGCTTGCCCTTGGCTCCGGCGGCCAGCAGGAAGGCGCCCATGCTCGCGGCAAAGCCGCAGCACAGCGTGGACACGTCGGGCTTGATGAACTGCATGGTGTCATAGATCGCCATGCCGGCCGTGACACTGCCGCCGGGCGAATTGATATAGAAGGAAATGTCCTTTTCGGGGTTTTCGCTTTCCAGGAACAGCAGCTGTGCCACCACCAGGTTGGCGGTCTGGTCATTGACCTCGCCCACCAGAAAGATCACGCGCTCCTTGAGCAGGCGCGAATAAATGTCGTACGACCGCTCGCCGCGGCCCGACTGCTCGATGACCATCGGGACCATGCCCAAACCTTGTGTTTCCAGTGCGCTCATGTTTTCTCCAGTCAGGCGGGTACTGTACCCAGAAACGAATTGGGGCTTGTGCGCCAAAGCACAAGCCCCCGGATGCTGTAGCGGGTCAAGTGCCCTGAAGGCGCTTGACCGTCCAGGCAGGGCGATCAGCCCTGGCCCATCAACTCGTCAAACGACACGGCCTTGTCGGTCACCTTGGCCTTGCCCAGCACGAAGTCGGCCACGTTGTTTTCAATGACCACGGCCTCGACTTCGGCCAGACGCTGGCGGTCACCGAAGTACCAGCGCACCACGTCTTCGGGCTTCTCATAGCTGGCAGCCAGCTCGTCGATGTGGGCCTTGAGCTGCTCGGGCTTGGCGTGCAGTTCGTTGGCGCGGACCAGCTCGGCCACCACCAGGCCCAGGCGCACGCGGCGCTCGGCCTGGGGACGGAAGATGTCGGCAGGGATTTCGGCCTTGTCGGCGTCCTTGACACCGCGCTGCTTGAGGTCGGCGCGGGCCGCTTCCGTCAGGCGTTCGATCTCGGCCTGCACGCTGGCGTTGGGCAGGTCCAGCTCGGCCTTGGTCAGCAGCGCGTCCATCACGGCCTGCTTGTTGCGGGCCAGCAGACGGAATTTGACTTCGCGGTCCAGGTTCTTCTTGATGTCCGTGCGCAGGCCGTCGACGGTGCCGTCGGCAATGCCGAGCGACTTGGCCAGGGCGTCGTTGACTTCGGGCAGGTGGGCCGCTTCGATTTTGTTGACCGTGACGAGGAAGTCGGCCGTCTTGCCGGCCACGTCCTTGCCGTGGTAGTCCTCGGGGAATGCCAGCGGGAAGGTCTTGCTTTCGCCGACCTTCATGCCGCGCACGGCGTCCTCGAACTCCTTGAGCATCTGGCCTTCGCCGATCAGGAACTGGAAGCCTTCGGCCTTGCCGCCTTCGAAGGGCTCGCCGTCGAGCTTGCCTTCAAAGTCGACGGTCACGCGGTCGCCGTCCTGCGCTGCGGCGTCGATGGCGCGCTGGGCAAAGCTGCGGCGCTGCTTGCGCAGGATGTCGATGGTCTTGTCGATGGCGCCGTCGGTCACTTCCGAGCTCAGCTTCTCGACTTCGGCATCGGCCAGGTCGGCAATCTTGACTTCGGGGAACACTTCGAACACGGCGTCAAAGGTGACTTCGCCTTCGGGCGCGCCGTCTTTCTCGGTGATGCGTGGCTGGCCGGCCACGCGCAGATTGGCTTCGTTGGCTGCGGCGGCAAACGCCTCGCCCACCTTGTCGTTGAGCACCTCGTACTGCACCGAATAGCCATAGCGCTCGGACACCACCTTCATGGGCACCTTGCCGGGACGGAAACCGTCCATCTTCACGGTGCGCGCCAAACGCTTGAGGCGCGAATCCACCTCGGTCTGGATAGTGGCGAGGGGCAGGCTCAGCGTGATCTTGCGCTCGAGCTTTTCAAGGGTTTCAACGGTAACGGCCATGGCTATTCCTAGTGTTTAGTCACACGTGCCGGCCAGCTGTGCAGCGGCGCCGTGTTGGGCAAAGTTTCACATGGGGTGGTGCGCGGAGCCGGACTCGAACCGGCACACCATTGCTGGCGTCAGGACCTAAACCTGGTGCGTCTACCAATTTCGCCACCCGCGCGGTCTACAAACAAACAGGCGACAGCCAAAGTCTGCCGCCCGGATGAAACTGATTAACTCGCGATTTTACCCTGTTGCGACGGCCCTCAAACGTCGGGCTGGGGGCGGCGCACGCGGAACCAGGCCGCGTACATGGCCGGCAGGGCCAGCAGCGTGAGCACGGTGGCCACCACCAGCCCGCCCATGATGGCCACGGCCATCGGCCCCCAGAAGACGCTGCGCGACAGCGGGATCATGGCCAGCACCGCGGCAGCCGCGGTGAGCACGATGGGGCGCAGGCGGCGCACCGCCGACTCGACGATCGCGTCCCAGGCCGGCACGCCGCGCGCCCGGTCCTTCTCGATCTGGTCGATCAGGATCACCGAATTGCGCTGGATCATGCCCATGAGCGCAATCACGCCCAGGAGCGCCACGAAGCCGAACGGCCGCCCCAGCAGCAGCAGCGCGCCCGCCACCCCGGCAATGCCCAGCGGCCCGGTGATGAACACCAGCATGGCACGGCTGAAGCTGTGCAGCTGCAGCATGAGCAGCGTGAACGTGATGAACAGCATGATTGGGACGCCGGCCGCAATCGACGCCGAGCCCTTGGAACTCTCTTCCACCGCGCCCGCCACCTCGATGCGGTAGGCACTGTGGCCCGCGCCGTGCCAGGCGGCCTCGATCTGGCGCAGCTGTGGCAGCAGCGCCTCGGTCACCGTGGCACCTTGCAGGCCCTCGACCACGTCGCCCTGCACGGTGATGGCGTAGTCGCGGTTCTCGCGCCACATCACGCCCGGCTCCCAGGCCAGCACCGGCTTGGCGATCTGCGTGAGCGGAATGGACCGGCCCGAGACCGTGGGCAGGTAGGCGTTGGCGATGTCGGTGATCAGGCGGCGCTCGTCCTCGGGCTGGCGCAGCACGATGTCGATCAGCTTGTCACCCTCGCGGTACTGACCAACCTGCGCCCCCGACTGCATCACCTTCGAGGCCTGGGCGATCGACTGGCTGCTCACGCCCAAAGCGCGCGCCTTGGCCTGGTCGACGTCCAGGCGCATGACCTTGACCGCCTCGTTCCAGTTGTCGTTCACGCCGCGCATCTGCGGCCAGGCATACAGCGCCTCCTTGACCTCGTCGGCGCGCGCGCGCAGCGCCAGCGGGTCGGGCCCGACCACGCGGAACTGCACTGGGTAGGGCACGGGCGGCCCATTGGGCAGCAGCTTGACACGGCCGCGCACCTCGGGAAATTCGCTGGCCAGCAGCGCCGGCAGCTTGACGCGCAGCGTCTCGCGCACCTTCAGGTCCTGCGACAGCACGATGAACTGCGAGACGTTGGTCTG
Organism: Acidovorax sp. SRB_24; assembly: GCF_012931925.1. NCBI lineage: Bacteria > Pseudomonadati > Pseudomonadota > Betaproteobacteria > Burkholderiales > Comamonadaceae > Acidovorax > Acidovorax sp. SRB_24. The sequence continues at coordinate 16,972 of NZ_MWOM01000018.1, read as the reverse complement.
CGGAAACACCTGGTCCAGCGGCAGATAGAAGCGCGGCACGCCCGAACCCACCCAGGTGCTCACGCTGGCCACGCCCGGCTCGGCGCGCAGGCGCGCCTCCACGCGGCGCGTGACCTCTTCGTTGCCGGCGAACGAGGTGCCTTCGGGAAACCACACGTCCACCATGATCTCGGGCCGGCTCGAATCGGGGAAGAACTGCTGCTGCACCCGGCCCATGCCGACGATGCCGAGCGAAAAGATCAGCACCGTGGCGCCAATGGTCAGCCAGCGGTGTTCGACGCACCAGTGAACCGTGCGCCGGAACGCGGTGTAGAACGGGCTGTCGAACACCTCGTGCGGATCGGCCGTGACGCCCTCGGCCGCGCCCGGCCCCGCGGGCAGCGGCTGCACATGGGCCGGCGTCTTGAGCAGCAGCGTGCCCAGATAGGGCACGAAGTACACCGACACGATCCACGACAGCACCAGCGCGATCACCGTCACGGCAAAAATCGCAAAGGTGTATTCGCCCGTCACCGACTTGGCCAGGCCGATCGGCAGAAAGCCTGCCGCCGTGATCAGCGTGCCCGTGAGCATCGGAATGGCGGTGATCTCGTACGCGAAGGTGGCCGCGCGGACCTTGTCGTAGCCCTCCTCCATCTTGCGCACCATCATCTCGACGGCAATGATCGCGTCGTCCACCAGCAGGCCCAGCGCAATGATCAGCGAGCCCAGCGAGATCTTGTGCAGGCCGATGTTCCAGTACCACATGGCCAGGAAGGTGACGGCCAGCACCAGCGGAATGGTGATGCCCACGACCAAGCCCGGGCGCGGGTCGATGTACCAGCGCTTCCACCACGGGTGCTGGCCCGCGCGCTTGTGCAGGCCCAGGGCGACGAAGCTCACCGCCAGCACGATGACCACGGCCTCGATCAGCACCATGACGAACTCATTGACCGAGCGGGCCACCGACTGGGGCTGGTCCTGCACGTTCACCAGGCGCACACCGGCGGGCAGCTGCTTGCCGATGGCTTCGGTCGTGCGGTGCAGCGCCTTGCCCAGCGCGATGATGTCACCGCCCTTGGCCATGGACACGCCCAGCGCGATCACCTCCTGGCCCTGGTGGCGCACCTTGACGGCAGGCGGATCGACATAGCCGCGCTGCACATCGGCGATGTCGCCCAGGCGCAGTTGGCGCCCCGAGGCGCCGCGGATCGGCATGGCGCGCAGGTCTTCGATAGCATTGAACTGGCCGGCCACACGCACCTGCACCTGGTCGTGCGGCGTCTGCACCGTGCCCGCGTTCTCGACCGCGTTCTGCTGGCCTAATGCGCTAAGCACCTGGTTCATGTCCAGGCCCAGCTGCGACAGGCGCTTCTGCGAGATCTCGATGAAGAGCTTTTCGTCCTGGACGCCAAACAGGTCGACCTTGGCCACGTCGGGCACGCGCAGCAGCCGCTGGCGCACGTCGTCGGCAAATTCCTTAACCTCGGCGTTGCTGAAGCCCTCGGCTTCCAGCGCATAGATCACGCCATAGACGTCGCCAAAATCGTCGTTGAAAAACGGCCCCTGCACGCCCTGCGGCAGGGTCAAGCGCATGTCGCCCACCTTCTTGCGCACCGTGTACCAGATGTTGGGCACCTCGCTGGCCCGGGACGAGTCCTTGATCTGGAAGATGATCTGCGACTCGCCCGGCTTGGAGTAGCTGCGGATCTTGTCGGCGTAGGGCACTTCCTGCAGCGTGCGCTCGATCTTGTCGGTGACCTGCTCGGCCACCTGCTGCGCGGTGGCGCCGGGCCAGTAGGTGCGCACCACCATGGCGCGGAAGGTGAACGGCGGGTCTTCGTCCTGGCCGAGCTGGAAATAGGCGCCCACGCCCATCAGCAGCAGCACGATCATCAGGTAGCGCGTGAGCGCCGGGTGGTCGAGCGCCCACCGGGAAATGTTGAAACCGGCCTGGGGTTGCACTGGCGTCATGGTCGGCTCACGGCTGGGATGCGGCGGGGGCAGCGCCGGGAGCGCCCGCAGGCGCTACGCTATCAGGAGCTGAAGACGCTTTACCGGAGGGCGTTTCAGCCCATTTTGGCTGATAAACCGTGACCTTCTGCCCCGGCGCGAGCACATGCACGCCCGTGGCCACCACCTGCATTCCCGGCGCCAGGCCCGCGGCCACCACGGCCGCGTTGCCGTCGGCGCTGGCAATCTGCACGTCCTGCGAGCGCACCGTGCTGGTCGCGGGGTCGTACACCCACACCGCCGTGCCCTGGCCCTGCTGGCGCAGCGCCGTCGTGGGCAACGTGATCGCCTGCGTGCCAGAGTGGCTGAGCGCCTGCGGCGCGACATAGACCGTGGCGCCCAGGGGCGCCGCCGCAGCCGCGTCGATGGCCACCTTGACCGCATAGGTGCGCGTGACCGGATCGGCGCTGGCCGCCACCTCGCGCACGCGGCCGGCCGTGGCCTTGCCGCCCGACCAGGCGCGCACGCCCACCGCCTGGCCGGGCTGGATCTGCGCGACCTTGTCTTCGGGCACCGCGAACACCACGTCGCGCGCGCCGTCCTGGGCGATGCGCACCACCGGCGTGCCGGCCGCCACTACCTGGCCGGGCTCGGCGTCGATCCCCGTCACCACGCCCGAGACATCGGCCACCAGACGCGTGTAGCCGGCCTGGTTGCCCTGGGAGGACGACTGTGCGCGCGCCTGCGCCAGCGTAGCCTGCGCGGCCTTGAGCGTCGCCTCGCGGCGCTGCAGCTCGGCGCCGCTGATGAAGTTCTGGTCTTTCAGCGCGGCGTAGCGCTGGAAGTCGGCCGCCGCCAGGTCGCGCTGGGTTTGCGCGGCGCTCACCTGGGCCTGGGCCGCCTGTGCGGCGAGCTGGTAATCCTGCGGATCGAGCTGCGCCAGCACCTGTCCGGCGCGCACGCGCTGGCCCAGCTCGGCCTGCCGCTGCACGATCTTGCCGGCGACGCGAAAGCCCAGGCTCGACTCGACGCGCGCGCGCACCTCGCCCGCATATTCGATCTGCGACTGCAGCGCCCCGACGCCCACGGTGAGCAGCTTGACCGAGCGCACCGGCTCGGGCGACGGCTCGGGCCGCGAGCAGCCGGCCAGTGCCAGGACGGCGGCAGCGCAAACCCAAAACAGCCCCTGGCGGGGCGACGGAAGTGCGTTCAAGGTGCGCATGGCAAATCCAGTGAAAATTACTGACTGACTGGTTAGTAATCTAGGTGATCTCACCCTGGATTGTCAAGCGACAATCGGCGCCGTGACCCCCCAGCCCATCACCCACTACGAAAACTTCCCCGTCGCCTCGCTGCTGTGCCCACCCCAGCTGCGCGCGCCGATTGCCGCCCTCTACGCCTTTGCGCGCACGGCCGACGACATTGCCGACGAGGGCGAGGCGCCCGCGGCCCAGCGCCTGGCCGACCTGGCCGCCTACCGCGCCGACCTGCAGGCGATCGCGGCCGGTGGCGCGCCCTCGGCGCGCTGGGCCGCCGTGTTCACGCCCCTGTCCGCCGTGCTGCGCAGCCACCGCCTGCCGGCGCCGCTGCTCGGCGACCTGCTCAGCGCGTTCGTGCAGGACGTGGAAAAAACCCGCGACGGCGCCGGCTATGCCGACCGCGCCGAACTGCTCGACTATTGCCGCCGCTCGGCCAACCCGGTCGGGCGCCTGCTGCTGCACCTGTACGGCGTGCACGACGCCGAGGCCCTCGAACAGAGCGACGCCATCTGCACCGCGCTGCAGCTCATCAACTTCTGGCAGGACCTGGGCGAGGACATCCCGCGCGGGCGCTTCTACCTGCCAGAGGCCGACTGCGCTGCCCACGGCGTGCGGCGCGCCGACCTGCAAACCCTGCGCAGCACGCCACAGACTACTGAATTGATAGCTGCCAGCACAGTCTGGGCAAGGGCTACCATGCTAAAAGGCTCGAAACTGGTGCACCAGCTGCCCGGCCGCGCCGGCTGGGAGCTGCGCCTGGTGGTCCAGGGCGGCCTGTGCATCCTCGACAAGGTCGATACGCTGCGCGGCGCCAGCCTGCACACGCGCCCGCGCATCCGCGCCTGGGACGCTCCGCTGATGCTGGCGCGCGCATTCGCCATGTAGCGTCTGCTGCCGCGCCGGCGCGGCGGCTCAGGGGCGCGTTCCGGTGATGTAGTGCTCCATCTGTTCGATGATGAATTTCTGCTCCGAAATGATGTCCTTGACCAGGTCGCCGATCGAGATCATGCCGAGCAGCACGCCGTCTTCCACCACGGGCAGGTGGCGCAGGCGGTTCTCGGTCATCAGCGCCATGCACTCCTCGCTGGTTTGCTGGGGGCCGACGTACATCACCTGCGAGGTCATCACGTCGCGCACCAGCGTCGCGGCCGAGGTGCGGCCCATCAGCGCGATCTTGCGCGCGTAGTCGCGCTCGGTCAGGATGCCGACGATGGTGTCCCCCTCCATCACCAGCAGGGCCCCGATGCGTTTGTCGGCCATGCGCTGGAGCGCATCGAACACCGAGGCAGACGGCGCGATGGAGTGCACGACAGGGTCGGCTTTGGACTTGAGGATTTTGCTCACGGCTGTCATGGGTCGGACCTCCCGGATAAATGTGCACATGCGTGGGACAGTGTCAGTCCACCGGACGCACAGCGCAAGCCATGCGCGGACCGCCACTGTGCACGCGGCCACGGGGCACGGCCGAGCTATGGCAGCGAAACCCCCGGATCCGGCTATGGGATTTTCGCCTCCTTACAATCGGGGAAAACCCTGCATACACCCGCCACCCCGGGCCCGTCTGCCACCGGCGCACCACCCGTGCGCCGCACGCCCGCCGCGCGCACCCCGTGCGGCCTCCGCGCGCAGGGGCCACCGAACTTTCCACCCTGCGCCGCCGCCCCGCCCCGCTGCCCCCACCCTGCCGAGCCGCAGGGCGCGCACGGCCGTCGCCCTTCAAGGAACCCCCACCATGATGCAGGCCATCGCCCGCCTGAGCCAGTTTGTCGGCAAGACCTTTGCCCTCTGGACACTGCTGTTCGCAGCCCTCGCCTTCTTCTCCCCCGACACCTTCCGATGGATCGGCCCCTACATCGTGCCGCTGCTGGGTCTGATCATGTTCGGCATGGGCCTGACGCTGTCCAAGGACGACTTCAAGGAGGTCGCCAAGCGCCCTCTGGACGTCGCCATCGGGGTGCTGGGCCAGTTCATCATCATGCCGGGCCTGGCGTGGGGCCTTTCCAAGGCGCTGGACCTGCCGCCCGAAGTGGCGGTGGGCGTGATCCTGGTGGGCTGCTGCCCCGGCGGCACGGCGTCGAACGTGATGACCTACCTAGCGCGCGGCGACGTGGCGCTGTCGGTGGCCATCACCTCGGTGACCACGCTGCTGGCGCCGGTGGTGACGCCCGCGCTGATCTACCTGCTGGCCAGCCAGTGGCTGGAGGTCAGCGCCGCCGCGATGTTCTGGTCCATCGTGCAAGTCGTGGTGCTGCCGATCGCCCTGGGCGTGCTGGCGCAGACGCTGCTGCGCGAGAAGGTCAAGGCCGCCGTGTCCGTGCTGCCCCTGGTGTCGGTGGCCGCCATCGTCGCCATCGTCGCCGCCGTGGTCGCGGGCAACCAGGCCAGGATCGCCACCAGCGGCCTGCTGATCTTTGCCGTGGTCGTGCTGCACAACGGCCTGGGCCTGCTGCTGGGCTACTGGCTGGGCAAGCTCACGGGCATGGACGTGTCCAAGCGCAAGGCGCTGTCGATCGAGGTGGGCATGCAGAACTCGGGCCTCGGCGTGGCCCTGGCCACCGCCCACTTCTCGCCGCTGGCCGCCGTGCCCAGCGCCATCTTCAGCGTCTGGCACAACATTTCGGGGCCGCTGGCGGCCACGCTGTTCCAGCGCCTCCAGAACGCCCCCGCGGCCCCCGCGCCGGCCGAGACGCGCTGAGCGCGGGCCGGGCGGCGGCGCCAGCCGCCCCGCCACCCCGCGGCCGGCGTCTTGCCCGCCGGCCGCTGGCCCTGCTGCAGTGCACGACAATGCCATCCCATCTGCAGCACCACACCTCACTCCCATGGGCATTCGCCACTACCTCAAAGACATCGGCCGCGGCAAGGACGGCGCGCGCGCCCTCAGCCGCGACCAGGCCACCGACCTGATGGGCCAGGTGCTCGACGGCACCGCCAGCGACCTGGAAGTGGGCGCGTTCTGCGTCGCGATGCGCATCAAGGGCGAAACGCCCGAAGAAATGGCGGGCTTTCTCGATGCCGTGCACGAGCGCCTGGAGATGCTGCCCGCCAGCAGCCGCCCGCTGGTGGTGCTGCCCAGCTACAACGGCGCGCGCAAGCTGCCCGTGCTCACGCCGCTGCTGGCGCTGCTGCTGGCGCGCGAAGGCCTGCCCGTGCTCGTGCATGGCACGGCGACCGAGGACCGCAGCGCCCACAGCGCGGACGTGCTGGCCGCGCTCGGCCTGCCCGCCCTGCAGGCCCTCGGCGAGATCGAGCCCGGCCAGGTGGCGTTTGCGCCGACCGCGCTGCTGCTGCCGGGCCTGCAGCGCCTGCTCGAAGTGCGCCGCACGCTGGGCCTGCGCAACAGCGCGCACAGCCTCGTCAAGCTCATGGACCCGCTGGCCCCCGTGGCCGGCGACAGCCTGATCGTGGGCAGCTACACGCACCGCGAATACGCGCAGTCGATGGCCGCCACGATTGCCCTGACCGGCAGCGACGCGCTGCTGCTGCGCGGCACCGAGGGCGAGCCCGTGGCCGACCCGCGCCGCACGCCGCAGATGGACGGCTTTCTGGCCGGACAGCCGCAGCCGTGCCTGCAAGAGGCCCAGGGTGGCCCGCTGACCGCGCTGCCCACGCTGCCCACGGCCATCGACGCGGCGAGCACGGCCGGCTACATCCGCGCCGTGCTCGCCGGCAGCCTGCCGGTGCCCGCGCCGATCGCCCTGCAGGTCGTGCACATCGTGCGCCTGACCGCGCAGATCTGAATGCCGCCCGGCACGGTGCGGCCCGCGCGCGCTGCGCACTCCTGATTCAATAGCTGCTTGCGCAATACCCGCAAGCGCTGGAGCCACTTTTGACCCATTTTTACGATGCCACTGTGATCGGCGCCGGTGCCGCCGGCCTGTTCTGCGCAGCCCAGGCCGGGCAGCGCGGCCTGAAGGTGCTGCTGATCGACCATGCCGACAAAGTCGCCGAGAAGATCCGCATCTCGGGCGGCGGGCGCTGCAACTTCACCAACCGCGACCTGGACCCGGCCGCGCCGCACAAATACTTCGTCGGCCAGAACCCGCAGTTCTGCCGCTCGGCGCTGTCGCGCTACACGCCGCAGGACTTCATTGCACTGCTGCAAAAGCACGGCATCGCCTTCCACGAAAAGCATAAGGGCCAACTGTTTGCCGACCGCTCGGCCGAAGACATCATTGCCATGCTGCTGGCCGAATGCGCCGCCGGCGGCGTCGAGCACTGGCAGCCTTGCAGCGTCAAGAAAGCAGAGTTTTTGGCCGCAAACGCTGACGGAAAAAACGCTGGCAGCTATCAAATCCATACAGACCGCGGGCCGGTGCAGGCGCGCAGCGTGGTCGTGGCCACGGGTGGGCTGTCGATTCCCAAGATCGGCGCCACCGATTTTGGCTACCGGCTGGCGCAGCAGTTCGGCGTGCCGCTCATCGAGCGCCGCCCCGGCCTGGTGCCGCTGACCTTCGACGGCGCCGACTGGGCCCCCTATGCACAGCTGGCCGGGCTGGCGCTGCCCGTGGCCATCAGCACCGGGGCCAAGAAGGCGCGCATGGCCTTCGACGAGGACCTGCTGTTCACGCACCGCGGCCTGTCGGGCCCGGCGGTGCTGCAGATTTCGAGCTACTGGCAGGAGGGCACGCCGCTGGCCATCGACCTCGCGCCCGGCACCGACCTGGGCGCCGCGCTGCTGCAGGCCAAGGCGCGCTCGCGCAAGCGCATCGCCAACGAACTCGCGGCGCTGGTGCCCAGCCGCCTGGCCGACGCCTGGGCCAGCCAGGACGCCGACTGGCAGCGCCCGGTCAACGAAGCCTCGGACAAGGCCCTGGCGCGGCTGGCTGAGCGCCTGGCGCGCTGGGAGCTCACGCCCATGGGCACCGAGGGCTACAAGAAGGCCGAGGTCACGCTGGGCGGGGTCGACACGCGCGCGCTGTCGCAGCAGACCATGGAATGCAAGGCCCAGCCGGGGCTGTACTTCATCGGCGAGGTGGTCGACGTGACGGGCTGGCTCGGCGGCTACAACTTCCAATGGGCCTGGGCCAGCGCCGCGGCCTGCGCGCAGGCCCTGCCGGGCACGCACGCTTGACTTTTCTTGATTTGCACGGTGGCGCCGCTATAATGGCGGGCTTTCCTGGCATGCCCCGTCGGCCAAATACTAGTTACAGACGGGGAAACCGCCGCGCACGGTCTTGAGGCCCGATCTCCCCAAGACCCTCTGCGGGCAACATTTTTGGAAACCATTAGCTAATGACCACCATCCGCGTAAAAGAAAACGAGCCCTTTGACGTCGCCCTGCGCCGCTTCAAGCGCACCATCGAAAAACTCGGCCTGCTGACCGACCTGCGCGCCCGCGAGTTCTACGAAAAGCCCACGGCCGAGCGCAAGCGCAAGAAGGCTGCTGCCGTCAAGCGCCACTACAAGCGCGTGCGCAGCATGCAGCTGCCCAAGAAGCTGTACTGATCGCCGGACTCCAAGCCCGCTTGGACTCCCAACCCGCGCTAGGGACGCCAAGCGCGGGTTTTTTGTTTTCAGGGTTTGCAAAAAGCCTCTCTGGCGCCGTTGCAGCGCCTTGCCGTAGCTGAACTACTGTCTGCGGCGCTGCGCCTGGCCAGAAAGGCTTTGTGCAAACCCTCTGCCTCTCCCTTATCCAATAAAGGAAGCCGCCATGAGCCTCAAGGACCAGATCACCGAAGACATGAAGACCGCCATGCGCGCCAAGGACAGCGAGCGCCTGCTGACCATCCGCATGCTGCTGGCCGCCTGCAAGCAAAAGGAAGTCGACGAGCGCGTGGTGCTGGACGACGTGGCCGTGGTCGCCATTGTCGACAAGCTCATCAAGCAGCGCAAGGACTCGATCGCAGCCTTTGAAGGCGCGGGCCGCCAGGACCTGGCCGACAAGGAAAAGGCCGAGATGGCCGTGCTGCAGGCCTACCTGCCCGCCCGCATGTCGGCCGACGAGACCAGCGCTGCCGTCCAAGCGATCGTGGCCGAGCTCGGCGCCAAGGGACCGGGCGACATGGGCAAGGTGATGGGCGTGGTCAAGACCCGCCTGGCCGGCAAGGCCGACATGGGCCAGGTATCCGCTGCCGTGAAGGCGGCGCTGGCCGGCTGAGCTTTGCCATCTTATCGATAGCTACCGGCGCTTTGCAGACAAGCGCTGGCGGCTGTTTTCACCCTCAGGCACTCGGCTTCGGGCCGATACCCGCCGTCCTTCCATCGCCTGCTCCAGCGGCATCCACCTGCAGCGCACCGCGCCCCGTCCAGTGCGTGCGGAAATGCTCCTGCAAAAACTCCACGCACACGCGCACCTTGGCCGATCGGTCCAGCCGCGTGGGGTACACCGCCCACACATTGGCCTCCTGCTGCCAGTCGGGCAGCACCTGCACCAGGCGCCCTGCGCACAGGTGCGCGTCCACGTCCCAGAGCGAGCGCAGCGCAATGCCGCGCCCGTCCAGCGCCCACTGCACCACCATTTCGCCGTTGTTGGCCGACAGCGGACCGCGCACCTTGACCGTCTCGTCCACCGCGCCGCTGCGCAGCCGCCACACGCCAAACGGGTGGTCGCGCTCCTTGATCACCAGGCAATCGTGGCTGGGCAGCTCCGCCAGCGTGCGCGGCGTGCCGCGGCGCGCCAGGTAGGCGGGCGCCGCGCACAGCACGCGGCGGTTGCCGGCCAAGCGCCGTGCAATCAGGTGCGGCGCAATCTCGTCGCCCACGCGCACGTCCAGGTCGAACCCCTCGCCCGCCACGTCCACCAGCCGGTCGAAGACTTCGAGGCGCACCTGCAGCCCCGGGTGCAGCTCCACCAGCCGCGACAGCGCCGGCGCCACGATCTGCCGCCCAAAGCCAAAGCTGCTGCTCACCCGCAGCTGCCCGCGCGGCTCGCGCCGCGTGATGGCCACGTCCTGCAGCAGCTGGTCCATGTCGTCGAGGATGCGCTGCGCCCAGTGGAACACGCGCTCGCCCTCCTCGGTGACCGCCACGCGCCGCGTGGTGCGGTGCAGCAGCTTCACCGCCAGCTCCTCTTCGAGCAGGCGGATGCGCTTGCTCACATAGGCGGGCGAGACGCCCAGCTCGGCCGCGGCATCGCCAAAGCTCGATTTGCGCACCACCACGGTGAACACGCGCAGGTCGTCGGTGGCCGGATTTTTATGCACGGTGTGTGAAGAACAAGAGCACAGTTGCCGCATTGTATTTTTGAGTGCATGGCTGAACAATGCAGGCCAGCATCCGTCGTCACAAGCCACCCGCAGCGCGCTTTCCGCGTCCACGGCTCTAGTGGCTCCATCCATCCCACCCTTCTTCCCAGGCACCAAGGAACCCGAATGAGCACCCCCACGTACAAGATCGCCGTCATCCCCGGCGACGGCATCGGCAAGGAAGTCATGCCCGAAGGCCTGCGCGCCGTGCAGGCCGCGGCCCAGCGCTTTGGCATCCAGCTGGAAACCACTGCCATCGACTGGGCCAGTTGCGACTACCACGCCGCCCACGGAAAAATGATGCCCGACGACTGGAAGGCGCAGCTCTCGGGCATAGACGCGATCTTCTTCGGCGCCGTGGGCTGGCCCGCTACCGTGCCCGACCACGTCTCGCTGTGGGGGTCGCTGCTCAAGTTCCGCCGCGAGTTCGACCAGTACATCAACCTGCGCCCCGTGCGCCTGTTCGAAGGCGTGCCCTGCCCGCTGGCCGGCCGCAAGCCCGGCGACATCGACTACTACGTGGTGCGCGAGAACACCGAAGGCGAATACACGTCGCTCGGCGGCATCATGTACGAAGGCACCGACCGCGAAATCGTCATCCAGGAATCGGTCTACTCGCGCCACGGCGCCAACCGCCTGCTGAAATACGCCTTCGACCTGGCCCAGAGCCGCCCGCGCAAACACGTCACCCTGGCCACCAAGAGCAACGGCATCGCCATCAGCATGCCCTGGTGGGACCGGCGCGCCGACGATGTGGCCCAGGACTACCCCGAAGTCACGCTCGACAAGCAGCACATCGACATCCTCACGGCCCGCTTCGTGCTGGAGCCCGGCCGCTTCGACGTCGTGGCCGCGACCAACCTGTTCGGCGACATCCTGAGCGATCTGGGTCCGGCCACCACCGGCACCATCGGCCTCGCCCCTTCGGCCAATCTCAACCCCGAGCGCAACTTCCCCAGCCTGTTCGAGCCCGTGCACGGCTCGGCGCCCGACATCTATGGCCAGAACATCGCCAACCCAATCGCGATGATCTGGTCGGGCGCACTGATGCTGGACTTCCTGACGCAGGGCCAGGGCGCCGGCCGCGCGGCGCACGACGCCATCCTGGCGGCCATCGAAGAGGTGATCAAGAGCGGGCCGCGCACGCCGGACCTCGGCGGGACGGCGAATACCACGCAGGTGGGGGAAGCGATTGCGGCGTTGGTTGCCAAGTGCTGAGGGGCCGCCCGGCTTTCAGCTTCGCTCTTACTTTGCTAGCTGATGGCGCTTGGTACACGGGCGCCAGCAGCTATTTTCATTGGAACTTGCTTCAATCGAGAACGCCAAGGACGGCTCGCGACCCACAGCGGAAGCTCGCTTCCGTGAAAGCTGGCGGTGCGGGGGCACACATGGGCATCGTGCCGCGTACCCAGCAGGCCCGTCGATTCACCGGGTCGCGGAGCGATTCGACCTCCCGTGCGGCGTGCCCGGTGACTTTTATCGCGATGCTCCAGCCGGGCAAGAGCACCCTGATCGAGCCTGCGCGGAACGAGGCTCGCACTTCCATCCAAGTCAGTTCGTCGCGAAGCAGTACATGAGCCCCGCGCTGCCGCTCATTTTGAGTTGGTCGACGCTGCAGCCGAGCGTGCCGTGCGCCGAGTTCCACGAAGCGTTGGCGACCGGGTCGGGGTTGGTGCCCTTGTGGTCGTGGTGGCCCACGATGGCGGAGCCGCCCTCGCTCTTGGTCCAATTGCCGCAGGTGGTGTCCTTGCCCGGTTCGGGCACGGCCAGGGTGCCGTCAGGGCGCGAGCCGGTGAGGATGTCGTGGCGGTTGACCGCATCACCGAAGCCGGAGACGACGTCACCCTTTTCGGTCAGCGAGGTGTCCTTGCCGACCTTGGCGTTGGCGCTGTGCAGGTCGGCCACGCTGGTTGCGACGACCACGCCCTTGGCGTTGGTCCAGGGGCCGGTGCCGATGCGGTCGCGCGCATTGACAGCCGGCTGCCCATTCAAAGCGGCGGTGCTCAGGTATGCGCGCCAGGTTTTATGGCCCGCCCCGGCGCTCGCAGCCAGCGACTGGCAGTAGCGGTCGGCGCCGGCCAGGCCGCCGAGGTCGCCGCCCTTGCCGGGGTTAACGCTGGTGATGAAGAAGCTCATGGGGTTGCCGCCCGATGGCCCCATGGCGCCGCAACCAGCGACCAGGGCAAGCGTTGCAACGGCGGCGCTGGCGCAAAGAACGATGCGACGGGGCATGGGAGACTCCTCAGAGCACTGTGGGAGAGAGCAGGCTACTGCAACGCCGCGCCAGCGGCAAGCCAAGCCAGCACCCATGCAGAGGGCCGTCACCCAACATCATTGCGATGGAAGGACGGCCGGTCCTGGTCGCACCAGGACATCACGAAGCCATGAAGTGCCATTGGCCGCACCACTTCCGGCCATTGCCACAACCCCACTGCCCTGACCTGCGCGCACGGACAGGTCGGCAGCGCAGCCCGCGCCGTCCCTGCCCACAGCGCGGCGCATTGAAGCCAAATCGGCCTCAAGCGCTTGTGCAGCAAGCGTTGCAAGCTATAGAAAAAAGAGCTCCTCGCGGGCCGCTCAGCTGCCCGCCACCTTCATGCGATTGACGAGGATCGAGCCCACTGTCTTGGCGCCGTAGTTGTAGGCATCGGCGCCCACGGCCTCGATGCCCTTGAGCATGGTCTTGAGGTTACCGGCGATCGTGATCTCGTGCACGGGATAGGCGATCTCGCCGTTCTCCACCCAGAAGCCGCTGGCGCCGCGCGAATAGTCGCCGGTCACGTAGTTCACGCCCTGGCCCATGAGTTCGACCACGAACAATCCGGTGCCGAGCTTTTTGAGCATGGCATCGAGGTCGTCGCCGGCCTTGGTGCGGCGCGAGCTCAGCACCAGGTTGTGCGAGCCGCCCGCGTTGCCCGTGGTCTGCATGCCGAGCTTGCGCGCCGAGTAGCTGGACAGGAAATAGCCTTCCACGCGGCCGGCGTCGACCACCTTGCGCGCCTGCACGCGCACGCCTTCCTCGTCGAACGGCGAGCTGCCCTTGCCGCGTAGGATGAACGGGTCTTCGAGGATGTCGATGTGCTTGGGGAAGACCTGCTTGCCCAGCGAGTCGAGCAGGAACGTGCTCTTGCGGTAGAGCGCGCCACCGCTGACGGCCTGCACGAAGCCGCCGAGCAGGCCGGCGGCCAGCGGCGACTCGAACAGCACCGGGCATTCGGTGGTGGCGATCTTGCGGCTGCCCAGGCGGCTGAGCGCGCGCTGCGCGGCGTAGCGGCCCACGTCCTGCGGCGCCGACAACTCGCGGGCGTCGCGCATCGAGCTGTACCAGGAGTCGCGCTGCATCTCGCCGCGCTTGCCCGGCAGGCTGGCGATCGGCGCCACCGACAGGCTGTGGCGCGAGGTGGCGTAGCCGCCGCGGAAGCCGCGCGTGTGCGCGCTGAAGAAATGGCTTTGCTGGGCCGAGACGCCCGCGCCCTCGCTGTTGGTGATGCGCTTGTGGGCGCCAAAGGCGGCGGCCTCGCATTCGAGTGCAATGCGCGCGGCCTCTTCGCTGGTCAGTGCCCAGGGGTGGAACAGGTCGAGGTCGCGGTGGCTCTCGGGTGGGGCGATGTCGGCCGCGTCGGGCAGGCCGGCCACCGGGTCCTCGGCGGTGAAGCGGGCGATGTCGTACGCGGCCTGCACGGTGCGCTCGATGGCGGCGGACGAAAAATCGGACGTGCTGGCATTGCCGCGCCGGCGGCCGACGTAGACTGTCACGCCGAGCGATTTGTCGCGGTTGCGCTCCACGGTTTCCAGCTCGCCCTTGCGCACGCCGACCGAGAGCCCGCAGCCCTCGGAGGCCTCGGCACCGGCGTCGGTGGCGCCCAGCTTCTTGGCGTGCGCCAGGGCCTGGTCGACGAGTTGTTCGAAAAAGGGGCGGGAGTAGCTGAAGCCGGCTTCGGCCGGGGAGTGCGTATGGTTCATGGCGACGGCTATGATACTTGCCGCAGTGGCCCCCGCCCGGCGCGCCGCAGTCGCCGCACCCGCACAGGGGCTACCCTCATTCCCCGGATTCCACCATGTCACGCAAACCCAAAAAAGGCTACTTTGTGCGCGGCCAGTTCGTTGCCGAAGGCAGCGAAATGGACATCGAGCTCAAGGCCGAACTCAAAGGCACCTACGACGCCAGCCGCACCGACCTCAAGCGCGAGAGCGACGCGCTGCAGGACCTGGGCAAGGACCTGCTCGGCCTGCGCGCCGACCTGTTCAACGGCATCGGCCTGCCCGACAAACTGGTCGATGCCCTGGCCGAGGCCAAGCGCATCACCAACTTCGAGGGCAAGCGCCGCCAGATGCAGTTCGTCGGCAAGCTCATGCGCAAGCTCGATGCCGCCCAGGTGCAGGCCGCGCGCGACGCCCTCGAAGTGCAGCACAGCGGCTCGGCCCAAGAGAAACTGCAGTTGCACCTGGCCGAGCAGTGGCGCGACCGCCTGCTGGCCGAGGACAGCGCCCAGGCCGAGTGGATTGCCCACCACCCGGGCACCGATATCCAGCAGCTGCGCGCGCTGGTCCGCCAGGCGCGCAAGGATGCGCCGGTCGAAAACAACGCCACCGAATCCCAGGGCCTGGCGCCGCGCAAGGGCCGCGCCTACCGCGAGCTGTTCCTGCTGGTGCGCGCGCAGCTGGGCGGCGGCGGGGCCGACGGCGGCGAAGCCGCTGAGGACGACGCAGATGCATGACGCCGTCAAGATCGGCCTTGTCTCCGTCAGCGACCGCGCCAGCAGCGGCGTCTATGAAGACAAGGGCCTGCCCGCGCTACAGGACTGGCTGGCGCGCGCCCTGAAGAACCCGGTCACGTTTGAAACGCGACTGATTCCCGACGAGCCGGCCACCATCAGCGCTGCGCTGATCGACCTCGTGGACGCCGGCTGCAGCCTGGTGCTGACCACCGGCGGCACCGGCCCGGCGCTGCGCGACGTGACACCCGAGGCCACGATGGCCGTGGCGCACAAGGAAATGCCGGGCTTTGGCGAGCAGATGCGCCAGATCGGCCTGGCCTTCGTGCCCACCGCCATCCTCTCGCGCCAGGTGGCGGTCGTGCGCGGCCAGAGCCTGATCATCAACCTGCCCGGCCAGCCCAAGGCGATTGCCGAAACGCTCGAAGGCCTCAAGGACGACGGCGGCGCGCAGCGCGTGCCCGGCATCTTTGCGGCCGTGCCCTACTGCATCGACCTGATCGGCGGGCCTTACCTTGAAACGCACGACGCGGTCTGCAAGGCGTTTCGGCCCAAATCGGCGCTGCGCCCGCCCCGCACGGCGGGCTGAGCGCGCGGGCGCGCACGGGGGCGCCCGCGGGGAACCGGGCGATTGCTGCGCTCCCGCAATGACAGCGGCAGGCTTTTGGAGTAGACAGGCACGAGGGGCGCGCGCCGCGCGCCCCGTTCCACTGCACAGGAGTTCCCATGGGCACCATGATGAAAGCGGCCGTTTTCGTGGCCCCCGGCCGCATCGAGCTGGCCGACAAGCCGATTCCCGGCGTCGGTCCCAACGACGCGCTGGTGCGCATCACCACCACGACGATCTGCGGCACCGACATCCACATCCTCAAGGGTGAGTACCCGGTGGCCCCGGGCCTGACCATCGGCCACGAGCCGGTCGGCGTGATCGAAAAACTCGGCAGCGCCGTGATGGGCTACACCGAGGGCCAGCGCGTGATTGCCGGCGCCATCTGCCCGAACTTCAATTCCTATGCCGCGCAGGACGGCGTGCCGTCGCAGGACGGCAGCTACCTCGTCGCCAGTGGCCGCTGCGGCTGCCACGGCTACAAGGCCACCGCCGGCTGGCGCTTTGGCAACCTGATCGATGGCACCCAGGCCGAATACGTGCTGGTGCCCGACGCGCAGGCGAATCTTGCGCCCATCCCCGACGGCCTGACCGATGAGCAGGTGCTGATGTGCCCCGACATCATGTCCACCGGCTTCAAGGGCGCCGAAAACGCCAACATCCGCATCGGCGACACCGTGGTGGTGTTTGCCCAGGGCCCGATCGGCCTGTGCGCCACGGCGGGCGCGCGCCTTCTGGGGGCCACGACCATCATCGGTGTCGATGGCAACGACCACCGCCTGGACATTGCCAAGAAGCTGGGGGCCGACGTGACCCTCAACTTCCACCATTGCGACGTGGTCGAGGAGGTCATGAAGCTCACCGGCGGCCGGGGCGCGGATGCATCGATCGAGGCGCTGGGTACGCAGGATACGTTTGCATCGGCGCTGCGCGTGCTCAAGCCGGGCGGCACGCTGTCGAGCCTGGGCGTGTATGCATCGGACCTGACGATCCCGCTGTCGGCGTTCGCGGCCGGCCTGGGCGACCATCGGATCAACACCGCGCTGTGCCCCGGCGGCAAGGAGCGTATGCGCCGCCTGATGAACGTCGTGGCATCGAGCCGCCTGGACCTGGGCGTGCTGGTCACGCACCACTACAAGCTCGACGACATCGTGGCGGCTTACGACCTGTTCTCGCACCAGCGCGACGGGGTGCTGAAGGTGGCGATCAAGCCCCACTGAGGCGTTCCAGCACGGTTTCAAGCCAAATAGGCCTGCAGCCCTGGTACGACAAGCG
>NZ_MWOM01000027.1:17201-52808 GCF_012931925.1 Acidovorax sp. SRB_24 | reverse complement strand
TCTTGCGGCCCAGGCGGCCGGCGGCGACCATTTCCTTGAGCAGCGGGCAGGGGCGGTACTTGCTGTCGCCGAACTCGGTCAGGTACACGTCCATCACGGCCAGGCACACGTCGAGGCCGATCATGTCGGCCAAGGCCAGCGGGCCGATCGGCTGGTTGCAGCCGAGCTTCATGCCCGCGTCGATGTCCTCGGGCGTGGCCAGGCCTTCGGCGAGCACGAAGAAAGCCTCGTTGATCATGGGCACAAGGATGCGGTTGACGACGAAGCCCGGCGCGTTCTTCACGGTGATCGGCGACTTGCCGAGCGTCTCGGACAGCGCCTTGACGGCGTCGTGCGTGGCATCGGACGTCTGCAGGCCGCGGATGATCTCCACCAGCGCCATCATGGGCACGGGGTTGAAGAAATGCATGCCAATGAAGCGGTCGGCGCGGCCGGTGGCGGCGGCCAGCTTGGTGATCGAGATCGACGAGGTGTTCGAGGCGATGATGACCTCGGGCGCCACCAGCGCGTCCACCTGCTGGAGGATCTTGAGCTTGAGCTCGTAGTTCTCGGTCGCGGCCTCGATCACGATCTGCGCGGCCTTGAGGTCGTCGTAGCGCGTCGAGGTCCGGATGCGCGCCAGCGCCGCGGCCTTGTCGGCCTCGGTGATCTTTTCCTTCTTGATCAGGCGGTCCAGGCTGCCGGCCACCGTGGCCAGGCCTTTTTGCACGGCAGCGTCGGAGATGTCGACCATGACCACCTGGACGCCCGACACCGCGCAGGCCTGCGCGATGCCGTTGCCCATGGTGCCCGCGCCAATGATGCCAACCGTTGTGATAGCCATATGCAGAAATCCTTTTCTTTCCAATGAGACAAAGCAGCCGAAAAAATCCCGACGATGGTATCGGCAATCGCCGGCGCGCCGGGTTAAGGTGCCAGCCAGCGGCCGCGCAGACGGACGCGCAGGAGACAGGTCCATGGAGTTCGATTACCTCGTCGTGGGCGGCGGCTCGGCCGGCTGCGTGCTGGCCGGGCGCCTGAGCGAAGACCCCGCAGTGCGCGTGTGCCTGCTCGAAGCCGGGCCGCCCGACACCAGCGTGCTCATCCACTGCCCTGCGGGCCTGGCGGTGATGGCCAGGTTCGAGCTGAACGGCTGGGGGCAGAACACCACGCCGCAGACCGGACTGAACGGGCGCCGCGGCTACCAGCCGCGCGGCAAGGTGCTGGGCGGCTCCAGCTCGGTCAACGCCATGGTCTACGCGCGCGGCCAGCCCGCCGACTACGACCACTGGGCCGCGCAGGGCAATCCCGGCTGGGGCTGGAACGATGTCTTGCCGTATTTCAAGCGTGCGGAAAACAACGAGCGCGGCGCGGGTGCCTGGCATGGGACGGGCGGCCCGCTCAACGTGGCGGACCTGCGCTCGCCCAACCGCTTCGCCCAGGCGTTTGTCGAGGCCGGCGTGCAGGCCGGCCACGCGCACAACCGCGACTTCAACGGCGCCAGCCAGGAGGGCGTGGGCCTGTACCAGGTCACGCAAAAGAATGGCGAGCGCTTGAGCGCCGCCAAGGCGTACCTGACGCCGCACCTGGACCGGCCCAATCTGCAGGTCGTCACCGGCGCGCACGCCACGCGCATCCTGATGGAAGAGCGCCGCGCCATCGGCATCGAATACCGCCAGGGCGGCACGCTGCGCCAGCTGCGCGGCACGCGCGAGGTGCTGCTGAGCGCGGGCGCGCTGCTCTCGCCGCAGCTCCTCATGCTCTCGGGCATCGGCCCTGGCGCGCAGCTGCAGCGCCTCGGCATTGCCACCGTGCACGACCTGCCCGGCGTGGGCCAGCACCTGCACGACCACCCCGATGTGGTGCAGGTGATGGATGCGCCGGACCTGACCGACCTGTTCGGCCTCTCGCCGCGCGGCGCGCTGAACATCGTGCGCGGTATTCTGGAGTGGCGCCGCAGCCGCAGCGGCATGCTGACGACCAACTTCGCCGAGGCCGGCGGCTTCATCAAGAGCCACCCCAACGCGCCCGCGCCCGACCTGCAGCTGCATTTCGTCGTCGGCAAGCTGGTCGACCATGGCCGCAAGACGGTGCTGGGCCACGGCTATTCATGCCACGTGTGCCTGCTGCAGCCTAAAAGCCGCGGCAGCGTCACGCTCGCCAGCCGCGACCCGGCCGATCTGCCGCTGGTGGACCCGAACTTCTTTGGCGACCCCGAGGACCTGCCGCGCCTCGTGCGCGGCGTGCGCCGCATGCGCGCCATCCTGGCGCAGCCGGCGCTCGCGCGCCACGGCGCGCGCGAGTCCCCCGCGTCGGCCAGCGCGCAAAGCGACGGGCAGATCGAGCAGTTCATCCGCCAGTACGCCGACACCATCTACCACCCCGTCGGCAGCTGCCGCATTGGTCCCGGCGCCCTGGACGTGGTTGACGCCCAACTGCGCGTGCACGGCGTGCAGGGCCTGCGCGTGGTGGACGCATCGGTCATGCCGCGCATCGTCAGCGGCAACACCAACGCGCCGACCATCATGGTGGCAGAGAAGGCGGTGGACCTGCTGCGCGCGGCGGCGCGGTAAGCGGCGCGGGCGCTGCCTTCTCAGGCGTGGGTGATCCAGCCCGCATATTCGGGCGCATCGAGGTGTGGCAGCGTGTTGAAGATCTGCAGCATGAGCCGCTTGGGCGAGACGCTGAACTCGGTCACGGCGCTGTTGCGGATGCGCATGTTGAGCGCAATCGTCACCTCGGGCGCCGTGCCCAGCACCTCGCCCACGGCCGCGGCAATCGGGCCGCCGCTGGAGACCAGCAGCACGTTCTGGCCTGTGTGGTCGCGCCGCACCTGCTCGAGCGTGGCGCGCACGCCGCCCGAAAAATCGTCCCAGCTGGGCATGCCCTGCGGGCTGATGACGCCGGCCATCCACTGCGCCAGCGCGTCGCACAGCAGGCGAAAGTGCTGGCGGTACAGCGCGGGCGTGTCGGGCCGGGGCAGGGGTTCGGTGTGGATGGCGCGGATCAGCGCGAGGCTGTCGTACTCGTTGAGCCCGGGCAGCTGCAGCGGCGCGGGCGCGCCCTGCAGGCCCTCGGCAATGCCCTCCAAGGTTTGCGTGTGGCGGCGCAGCGTGCCGGTGACCACGGCATCGAACGGCACGGCCTTGCTGCGCCAGTACTCGCCCAGGCGCACCGCCTGCTGGCGCCCGAGGGCGCTGAGCTGGTCGTAGTCGTCGGCGCCAAACGAGGCCTGGCCATGGCGCACGAGGTAGAGGGTTCCCATGGCCGGGATTGTGGCTTTCAGGGTTGCTGCGTTCTTGTCACTGCCGCGACTTCTGCTATCGAAACGTGAGCATGCGGCGCTTTTGCCATGCGCGCATGCCTACCGCCTCGCGAGCGATAAAAGTTTCGGTCAGTGAAACTTGGTGCGTGTGTTTTGACGGCTGTACTGCAAGCCCATAGATTGCTGGCTATCCAAAGGTTTCATGGAAAGAAACTCGCATGCCCACCCTCGCACGCCCCAAGGCGGTCATCACCCATGAGCGGGGCAGCACCTCGTCGGTGGAGCGCGCCATGCGCGTGCTGCGCGTCATGTCCGAGGGCGGCAGCGTGCGCCTGACCGACATTGCCGCGGCCGCGGACCTGGACAAGGCCACCGCGCTGCGCCTGCTCGATGTGATGGCGCGCGAAGGCTTCGTGGCGCGCGATGCGCAGAGCAAGCAGTTCACGCTGGGGCCGGAACTCACGGTGCTCGGCGCTGCGGCGCTGCGCCGTTTCGACCCGCGCCCGCTGGCGCGGCCCAGCCTGATGCGCCTGACGGGCGTGTTCCAGGACAGCGTGGTGCTCTCGATCCGCAGCGGCGTGGAGTCGCTGTGCATCGACGTGGAAGAGGGCACGTACCCGATCCGCGCCAATTACCTCACCGTGGGCAGCCGAAGGCCGCTGGGCGTGGGCGCGGGCAGCCTCGCGCTGCTGGCCTGGATGCCCGACGACGAGCGCGAGGCCGCGCTGGAGACGCTCTCGGGCCAACTCGAGCGCTACCCGCGCATCACGCCCGCGCTGCTGCGCGAACGCATCGCCGAAGCGCGGGAGCGCGGCTACGCCGTGCTGCTCGACGTGGTGGTCGAACGCATGGGCGGGATCGGCGCCGCCATCCTCGACCCCGAGGGCCGCCCCGTGGCGGCGCTGAGCATTGCGGCGCTGAACGAACGCATCCTCACGCGCGAGCCGGCGCTGGCGCAGGCGCTGTTGCGCGAGGCCACGGTGTGCCAGGTGCGCTGGGCCGAGGCCACGCGCACCGACCGCCGTGCCACCCCCCTGCACAAGGAGAAACGCACATGACACCAGCATTGCGGCCCGCCTACCTGCGCGGCGCTGGCGGCACGCCGTTCGGGCGCCATGAGGGGCGCAGCGCGCTCGACCTGATGGACGAGGCCGCCGCGCAGGCCATCGACAGCAGTGGCCTTGCGCGCCGCGAGATCGACGGCGTGCTCTGCGGCTACGCGACCACGCTGCCGCACCTGATGCTGTCCACGCTGGTCTGCGAGCGCCTCGCGCTGAAGCCGCACTACGCGCACGGGCTGCAGCTCGGCGGTGCCTCGGGCGCGGCCATGCTGATGGCGGCACGCGAGCTGGTGCGCTCGGGCCGCTGCCGCAACGTGCTCGTGCTCGCGGGCGAGAACCGGCTCAGCGGCCAGTCGCGCGACAGCTCGATCCAGACGCTGGCCCAGGTGGGCGATGCCGACTTCGAGGTGCCCAACGGTGCCTCGGTGCCGGCGTACTACGCGCTCATGGCCTCGCAGTACATGCAGCAGACGGGCGTGACCTCGGAAGACCTGGCCGAGTTCGCCGTCCTCATGCGGTCCCACGCTGCCACCCACCCCGATGCGCACCTGCGCACCCCGATCACGCGGCAGGAGGTGCTGGCCTCCAAACCGATTGCCACGCCGCTGTCGCTGCTGGACTGTTGCCCGATCTCGGACGGCGCGATGGCGCTCGTGGTTTCGGCCGAGCCCGCCGCGCAGGGCGCCGTGGCCATGGTGGGCGCGGGCCAGGCGCACCGCCACCAGCACCTCACGGCCATGGCGGACGTGATGCAGTGCGGCGCCGGCGAGGCCGCACAGCGGGCGTTTGACGAGGCCGAGCTGGGCTTGGCCGACGTCGACTACCTGGGGATCTACGACTCTTTCACGATCACGCTGGTGATGCTGCTCGAAGAGATCGGCTTCGCTCCACGCGCGGGCGCTGCACAGCGGGCCCGCACGGGCGATTTCGCGCCCACCGGGGCGCTGCCGCTCAACACGCACGGCGGCCTGTTGTCATTTGGCCACTGCGGCGTGGCCGGTGGCCTGGCGCATGCGGTGGAGGCCTGGCGCCAGATGACGGGCCAGGCCGGCGCGCGCCAGATCACGCCGCCGCGCCGCGCCTTCATCCATGCGGACGGCGGTGTGATGTCGTCCCACGTGAGTCTGTTGTTGTCGCGCGAGGACTGAGCCATGCAAACCACCGAACCCACTCCCGCGCGTCCCCTGGCCGCGCCTTTCACCGACGGCCTGCGCGCAGGCGTGCTGCGCTACCAGCAGTGCACCGCCTGCGGCCACGCGCAGACGCTCGCGCGCTATGCCTGCCAGCACTGCGGCGAGCGCGGCGCGCTGCACTGGCGCGACGCGGCGGGCGCGGCCACCGTCTGCGCGGTCACCGTGGTTGCGCGCGCGCCGTCCGAAGAGTTCCGCGCGCTCGCGCCGTACACGCTGGTCATTGCGCAGCTCGACGAAGGGCCGCGCCTCATGGCGCATGCCACGCCGGGCGTGCGCATCGGCGAGCGCGTGCGCGCAGGCTTCTTCGAGCACCAGGGGCGCACGCTGGTGCGCTTTGCGCCGGAGTCCTAGCGACGCCGCCATTTTTTCTCGCGTTTGCCGGCACCACTACTACTACACCTACCAGGAGACAAGCCATGACGACCGCCCTTTCCCTTCTTCCTTCCCGCCGCCACTGGATCGGTCTGGCCTGCGCCGCACTGTGCGCCGCCGCTGCGCCGCTGGCCTTGGCGCAGGACTATCCGAGCAAGCCCGTGAAGCTCGTCGTGCCCTATCCGCCGGGCGGCCCCACGGACATCGTGGCGCGTGCCGTTGCGCAAAAGCTGCAGGAGCGCCTCGGCCAGCCGTTCGTGATCGACAACAAACCCGGTGCCGGAGTCAACCTGGGCGCCGAGGCGGTGGCGCGCAGCGCGCCCGACGGCTACACGCTGGTGGTGGCCACGACGGCGCACGCGATCAACCCCGCGCTGTTTGCCAAGCTCAACTATTCGCTGCTCAAGGACTTCACGCCCGTCTCCCAGCTCACGAGCGGCCCGCTGGTGATCGTCGCCAACCCGGCGCTGCCCGCCAGCAACGTGGCCGAGCTCGTCGCGCTGGCCAAGACCCGCCCCGGCGGGCTGAACTTCGCATCCTCGGGCAACGGCCAGTCCACCCACCTCTCGGCCGAGCTGTTCAGCGCCATGGCCGGGGTGAAGATGTCCCACGTGCCCTACAAGGGCAGCGCGCCTGCGCTGACCGACGTGATGGCGGGCCAAGTCGACCTGATGTTCGACACCATGCTGTCGTCGATGCCGCACGTGAAGGGCGGCAAGCTCAAGGCGCTGGCCGTGACGAGTGCCCAGCGCTCGCCCGTGGCGCCGGACCTGCCTACGGTGGCCGAGTCCGGTCTGCCGGGTTACGAAGCCATCGCTTGGAACGGCCTGCTGGCGCCCGCGGGCACGCCCAAAGAAGTCATCGCGCGCCTGAGCAGCGAACTCAAGGCCGTGCTCGAGAGCCCCGATATCCGCCAGCGTTTCGATGCGCAGGGCTTTGCGGCCGCCTACAGCACACCGGTCGCCTATGGCAGCTTCCTGCAGGCTGAAGTGGACAAGTGGGCCAAGGTGGTGAAGACCTCTGGCGCAAAAATTGACTAACCCCCTGAGGCGCTTCGCGCCTTCCCCCTGAAGGGGGACGCCGCCAGTGCGGCGGGGCGGCCCTTGCACGGCGGCCCTGGACTGGGCCGCGCCAGGCTCGAAGGCCACACGCTATGGACAACTCAACCGACGTAACTGCCATGCTAGACCTCCTTACTTCCGCCCTCAACCCGCGTTCGGTCGCCATCATTGGCGCCTCGGACAACATCCACAAGATCGGCGGGCGCCCGATCTACTACATGCAGCGCCACGGCTACCAGGGCGCCGTCTACCCGATCAACCCCACGCGCGAAGTGATCCAGGGCCACAAGAGCTACGCGTCGCTCGCGGCCCTGCCCGAGGTGCCGGACCTGGCGCTGGTGGTCGTGGGCGGCGACAAGACCGTCGCGGCCGTCGAGGAATGCGCGGCGCGCGGTGTCAAGTCGGCCGTGGTGATCGCCTCGGGCTTTGGCGAGACCGGCCCCGAGGGCCTCGAGCAGCAGCGCCACATGGTGGCGAAGGCGCGCGCTGCGGGCATGCGGCTCTACGGCCCCAACACCCAGGGCCTGGCCAACTTCGGCACTGGCGCCATCGCGGGGTTTTCGACCATGTTCATCGAGGTGCCGCCCATGGACGGTCCCATCGGCATCGTGAGCCAGAGTGGCGGCATGAGCGCCATGGCCTATGGCCTGCTGCGCGGGCGCGGCCTGGGCGTGCGCCATGTGCATGCCACGGGCAACGAGGCCGACGTGACCGTGGGAGAGCTGGCGCTGGCCGTGGCGCACGACCCCGACGTGCGCCTGCTGCTGCTGTACCTCGAAAGCATCGCCAACCCCGAGATGCTGGCCGCCGCGGCCGCCCATGCGCGCGCACGCGACCTGCCCATCATCGCGATCAAGGCCGGGCGTTCGGCCGGCGGGCAGAAGGCGGCGTCGTCGCACACCGGCTCGCTGGCCAACGAGGACCGCACCGTGGATGCGTTCTTCCGCCACCACGGCATCTGGCGCGTGCGCGACCCGCACGAGCAGGCCCGCGCGGCGCAGGCCTACCTCAAGGGCTGGCGTCCTGAAGGCCGCCGGCTGGTGGTCATCAGCAATTCCGGCGCCAGCTGCGTGATGGGGGCGGACGCGGCGGACGACGAAGGCCTGCCGCTGGCCGAGCTGTCGCCCGAAACCCAGCGCAACGTGGCCGCCCAGCTGCCCGGGTTTGCCACGGCCAGCAACCCCATCGACATCACCGCCGCGCTGCTGAGCGACAGCGGCCTGTTCGGCAAGGTGCTGCCCGCCGTGGCGCAGGACCCGGCGGCCGACCTGTTCTTCCTCAACATCCCGGTGGCGGGCGCGGGCTACGACGTGCAGGCCTTTGCGCGCGATGCCGCGGCGTTCGAGGCCGCCACCGGCAAACCCGTGGCCGTGGCCGCGTGGCAGGAAAGCGTGGCCGAGCCCTTCCGCGCGCAGGGCATTGCCACTTTCCCGAACGAAGGCGAGGCAGTCGGTGTGTTGGCCCAGGTGGCCCAACACACGGAACTGATGCGCCGCGCCCGCGTTGCCTGGCCGGCCCTGCCGGACGTGCCATTGCCCCCGGGCCAAGACGGCGGCTTTCTCAACGAGGTCGACAGCCTGGCGCTGCTGGCGCAGCACGGCGTGCCCACCGTGCCGCTGCGGCTGGTGCGCAGCGCCCAGGAGGCGCGCGAGGCGTTCGGCGCCATCGGCGCGCCGGTGGTGGTCAAGGCCTGTTCGCCCGAGGTGCCGCACAAGTCCGAACACGGGCTGGTGGCACTGAACGTGGCGAGCGCCGACGAGGCCGCTGCGCTGTTCGAGCGCTTCTGGCTGAAGATGGGCGACATGGGCGTGGCGCGCGATGGCGTGATCGTGGCGGCCATGCGGCGCGGGCGGCACGAGTTCATGATCGGCGCGCGGCAGGACCCGGTCTTCGGTCCGGTGGTGGTGGTGGGCGACGGCGGCAAGAACGTCGAGGCGATGAAGGACTGCGCCGTGCTGCTGCCGCCCTTCAGCGCACACGAGGTGGCGCAGGCGCTGCGCACGCTGCGCATCGCGCCGCTGCTGGACGGCGTGCGCGGCGACCCGCCGCTGGACATTGCCGCGCTGTCGGCCCTGGCGGTCACCATCGGCCAGGTGATCGCCGGTGCGCGCGGCTCGATTGCGTCGCTGGACCTCAACCCGGTGCTGGTCGGGGCCGCCGGCGAGGGCGCCATCGTGGTGGACGCGCTGGTGGAGCGGGCCGGCGCCTGAGCGGGCCGCGAGCGGCGCGCTGGCGTCGCCTAAAGGCGCGGATGCTGCCGCTTTGCTCTCAAAAATAGAGCTGCATGCGCTGGCTTGTAGCTGGGTTCGATGAGTTTCAATGTGGAAACCCAATGGCAGTAGGCGCTACCAGCTTCTCTTTCGATAGCAAAGCCGCCGGCCACGGCGGGCGTTGCGCGCCGGCAGAGCGCTCGCCCGCGCAGCCGCGCCGGCAGGGTCAGCCGGCCTCGGCGCCGGTGGGCGCTTGGCGGCGCAGGATCTCGTCCCGCACATTGCGCACGTGAGCCACGCCTGCGGCGTCGGCCCCGGCTTCGTCGCCACCCGCCACCGCCCTTGCGATGGCGCGGTAGTCGGCCACGCGGATCTTCTGCAGCGCCGGCAGCTTGTGCTGCACGTACACCACCGGCATGTGGATCGAGGGGAACAGCCGGCGCAGCTCGCGGCTGCCCGCGAGTTCCAGCAGCGCCCGGTAGAACTCGCGCCGCGCGCGGGCAAAGGCCTCGGCGTCCTGGGCTTTGTCGGCGGCCCGCAGCGACTCCAGGCTTTTCTTGAGCGCCAGCGGTGCACGCCCGCTGCGCACGCCCTGCGCGGCCGTTCGTGCCAGCAGCCCGGTCATGCGCTCGGCCACGTCCAGCACGTGCAGGGTTTCCTGTGGCGTGAGCGCCTTGATGACCGCGCCCTTGTGGCGGAACACATCGACGATGCCCTCGGCCGCGAGCCGCTGCACGGCCTCGCGCACGGAGTTACGCCCCACGCCGAACTGCGCCGCGAGATCGGCCTCCACCAGCCGCTGGCCGGGCACGAAGCGCTGCAGCTCCAGGCCATGCACGATGCCGAAAAACACGGCATCGGAGGCGCTGAACGCCGCCTCTTGCGCGGGCGCGGGAGCGCCTTCGGCAGCGCGGTCAGAAGAGGGGCTGGTCACGGGGCTCACGCGGGGGTGTGAAAAGGCATGCGCGCCGAGTGTACACAGCGCCTGGGCTCCATCAATGCCGTGAACGAGGAATGTGCGACACATTGCAAAACAAAATTGTCCTACAATCTGGTGGAACGAAAAGCCTTGCACCACTGTTTCAGGAGACGCCCCGATGGATTTTGAACTGAGCGCCGAGCTGTGCGCGTTGCGCGACCGCACCCGTGAATTCATCGCCGAGCAGGTGATCCCGCTCGAAAACGACGAACGCCAGTCTTCCCACGGCCCGAGCGAGGCGCTGCGCCGCGAGCTGGTCTCCCGCGCCAAGGCCGCAGGCCTGCTCACGCCCCACGCCTCGCGCGAGATGGGGGGCCTGGGCCTGTCGCACGTCGCCAAGGCCGTGGTGTTCGAGGAGGCCGGCTATTCGTGGCTCGGCCCGACGGCGCTCAACATCCACGCGCCCGATGAGGGCAACATCCACCTCATGGAAGAAGTGGCCACGCCCGCGCAGAAGGAACGCTGGCTGCGGCCGCAGGTGGCGGGCGACATCCGCTCGTGCTTTGCCATGACCGAGCCCGCGCCCGGCGCGGGCGCCGACCCGTCCATGCTGGCCACCACCGCCGTGCGCGACGGCGGCGACTACGTGATCAGCGGCACCAAGTGGTTCATCACCGGCGCCGAAGGGGCCGACTACTGCATCGTGATGGCGCGCATGGAGGACGGTTCGGCGACCATGTTCCTCTCGGACATGGACCGCCCCGGCATCGTGCTCGAGCGCAACATGGACGCGATGGACGCCTGCTTCACGGGCGGCCACGGCGTGCTGCGCTTCGACAACCTGCGCGTGCCCGCCGCCGACGTGCTCGGCGAGATCGGCAAGGGCTTCCGCTACGCGCAGGTGCGCCTGGCGCCCGCGCGCCTGACGCACTGCATGCGCTGGCTCGGCCAGGCGCGCCGCGCGCACGATGCGGCGCTCGACTACACGCGCCGGCGCACCGCCTTCGGCAAGCCACTGGCCGAGCACGAGGGCGTGGGTTTCATGCTGGCCGACAACGACATGGACCTGCACACCGCGCGCCTGCACATCTGGCACACGGCCTGGCTGCTGGACCAGGGCGAGAAGTGCAACTTCGAGTCGAGCCGCGCCAAGGTCGTGTGCTCCGAAGCGCAGTGGCGCGTGGTCGACCGCAGCGTGCAGATGCTCGGCGGCCAGGGCGTCACGGGCGAGTCGCCGGTGATGCGCATCTTCACCGACATGCGCGCCTTCCGCATCTACGACGGCCCGAGCGAAGTGCACCGCTGGAGCATGGCGCGCAAGCTGGTCCACCAGGCCGAAAAGGCCGCGGCGGCGCGGGTCCCGGCATGAGCGCCGCCATCGACCGTTTCCGCCTCGACGGGCGCGTGGTGCTGGTCACCGGGGCGTCGAGCGGGCTGGGCACGCATTTCGCGCAGCTGCTCGCGGACGCCGGTGCCCGCGTGGCCGTGGCCGCGCGCCGCGCCGACAAGCTGCAGTCCGTGGTCGATGCCATCACCCGAGGCGGAGGCCAAGCGCGGGCGCTGTCGCTCGATGTGACCAGCGCGGCCAGCGTGCGTGCCTGCTTTGACGAACTGGCCAGCTGGGGCGCGCCCGATGTGGTCATCAACAACGCCGGCGTCACGGTGACGCGGCCATTGCTGGAGCAGACCGAAGAAGATTTCGACCACGTGCTGGACACCAACCTCAAGGGCTGCTGGCTGGTCGCCACCGAGGCCGCGCGGCGCATGGTGGCGGCCGGGCAGGGCGGCAGCATCGTCAATGTCGCCTCGATCCTGGGCGAGCGCGTGGCCGGCGGCGTGGCGCCCTATGCGATTTCCAAGGCCGGCGTGGTGCAGGCCACCAAGGCCATGGCGCTGGAGTTGGCGCGCCACCGCATCCGCGTGAACGCGCTGCTGCCGGGCTATGTGGCGACCGACCTGAACCGCGACTTCCTTACCAGCGAGGCGGGCGAGAAGCTGCGCAGCCGCATCCCGAGCCGGCGCTTTGGCGAAATGGCCGACCTCGACGGACCGCTGCTGCTGCTGGCCTCTGACGCGGGCGCCGCGATGTCGGGCGCCACGGTGGCCGTGGACGGCGCACACCTGGTGAGCTCGCTGTGAGCACCGCCGCCGCCACCGCCACCCTGCCGCTCGCGCCGCTGCAGGACTACCTGCGTGCGCAGGGCCTGGCGGGCAGCGAAGCCATCCAGGTCGCGCCCCTGTCGGGCGGGCAGTCCAACCCCACCTTCCGCGTCACGGCGGGCGCGCGCGAGTACGTGCTGCGCAAGAAGCCGGCCGGCCAGCTGGCCCCCTCCGCCCACGCCATTGACCGCGAATACCGCGTCATGCGCGCGCTGCAGGACAGCGATGTGCCGGTGCCGCGCATGCTCGCCTATTGCGAGGACGAATCGATCGTCGGCACGCCGTTCTATGTGATGGATTTCCTGCAGGGCCGGGTCTTCATGGACCCGGCGCTGCCCGGCAGCACACCCGCAGAGCGCGGCGCCGTGTACCGCGAGATGGGCCGCGTGATGGCCGCGCTGCACAGCGTGGACCATGTGGCCGTGGGCCTGGGCGACTACGGCCGCACCGGCCGTTATGTGGAGCGCCAGATCGACCGCTGGTCGCGCCAGTGCCGCGCGCTGTCGGTACCGCTGGACGATTCCATGCACCGCCTGATGGAGTGGCTGCCCGCGCAGGTGCCGCCGGGCGACGAGACCACGCTGGTGCACGGCGACTACCGCATCGACAACCTGGTGTTCCATCCCACCGAGCCGCGCGTGATCGGCGTGCTCGACTGGGAGCTGTCCACGCTGGGCCATCCGCTGGCCGACCTGGCCTACCACTGCATGGCCTGGAACGTGCCGCCCGCGCTGTGGCGCGGCATGGGCGGGCTGGACCTGCCCGCGCTGGGCATTCCCACGGAGGCCGAGTACCTGGCCGACTATCGCGCGGCCACGGGGCGCGATGTCCAGGGGCAGTGGTCGTTCTACATGGCCTACAACCTGTTTCGCATGGCCGCCATCCTCTACGGCATTGCACAGCGCGCCGCCGATGGCAGTGCGGCGTCGGCCGACGCCGAAGAAACCGGGCGCAAGGCCGGGCCGCTGGCGCGGCTGGGCTGGGAATGGGCGCAGCGGCATACGGCGGGCTGAACGGCAGGCAGGCCGCTGGCATGCCCGGCGGCTGCTCCTGCCGGCGCGGGACCACCGCGCTGAAGCGCCACCTGGGCTCCCTCTGTCTGGCAACACCGTGCGCGCGGCCCGATGGCGGCGGCCATCTGCCTCGCATCTCCGCCGCACACCCTGGCCTGCGCTTGGATAGCCACGGAACGCCCAGAAGGCGAAGTCGAATGGGTGTAGGGGGGCGCCCAAGCCGCGTTACCGTGTCGGAGACCGCCACGCCGGCTACGGCACACGCTACATGTGGATGTCTGAAGGCCCCCAACCTGACCGAACGGCGGCGGGACTATTCCCTACGCCAGCTTCATCAAAACGCCGCGCCCTTGATGTGGCGCGGCGCGCCGGTGGGGTGAATTCGGCGTTTCGACAGGCTCAGCCGCCGTCACTGTAGGGTGAGCCAGCTGGGCAAGGGTGCCGGTCGACTTTTTGCGGTAGTGGCAAATATCAGTTGGTCACAAGTCTGGCAGACGCTTAGCATGAAGTTTTAGGATGTCCGGTGCTTCATCCGTCATGTTTTAGGTTCGCCTAACAACATGTAGCGCTTATGATTTGCCGGTGTAATGCCTGTTTATCCGACCTCTGCGGGGCGTTCTGCAGTCGTTTAATTTCAATTGAAGCTCATAAGGAATAAAAATGGAGAATCTTGAGCTTCTGAAAAAACTTCAAGAACTTGGTGTCGCATTCTGTGTTTCCGTGCCAAGCCAATGGGGGCAAGAAACTCATATTGCGAAGCCAGAAGAGCTATTGGCTTTGATTGAAGACCCTACAGTCGTTTTTGCAGCGCACTATGGTGTTTCGAAGTCTGAATATTTGGCTTGGGCAAATGAAGATTTTTCTGTTCACTGCTCCGGAAAAACCAGCAAGGGAAAGCAATGCAAAAATATTGTGCCAGGCGGTTCTAACGTAAGCCCGAGTACATGGGTTGAACTTCAAGGTGAGTATTGCACTGTCCATTCTGTGGGAAGAGAAATCTAATGGCACATTTTGGTTCTAACCCGGCGCTCAAGCCGACCCGCGTACAGCGGTCGGCTTAGCTTTTTCGTTAGACGCTTTCAGAAAATGGACGAAGCCCGCTTTCCCGAGATTGTTCGCTCCATCTATGGGGCAGTGGCAGAGCTTGAGGCCATGTTCCCCGGACGCAAGTTCACACCGGACGGGCACATGGTCGGTAGCCTCGGGGAGGCATATGCAGCCCACCACTACGGAATCATGCTGCACGGGGCGTCCTTTGAATGCCATGACGGCACGTGCAATGGCAAGAACGTTCAAGTGAAATCCACGCAAGGCGATCGAGTGGCGGTCAGTGCCGAGCCGGAGCAACTTCTTGTGCTACGGCTACACCGCGATGGCTCGTTTACCGAGGTCTACAACGGCCTGGGATCGCGCGTCTGGTCGTTGGTGGCACACAAGCCGCGTCCGAAGAACGGCCAGTACCAGGTATCTGTCGCTGCACTCGGGCGGCTAATGGCAGCGGTACCCGAGCAAGAGCGACTTGACCACAAAGCGTCTAACCCTTCCTTCAAGCGGACGCCTGACGGCGCCGCTTAAGTGCCGGACTTCGCCTTGGGGCGCTCTGACAGTTCAAGCCTTTTTGGATTCTAGCTGTCGCATCACGGACGATCGTCTATGTTCCGCGTATTCACGCTGAGCTTTCGTATCCCCGGCCGCGATGCTGTGATCCGGTAAATGGCCGGCGGAAGCACCCCGCAAACCGCGAACGACGAATGGGATTCGCTGGTCCCATCCGCGTTTCGTCACTCCGCCTCAATCCCCGCAGCCGCAATCAGCTCCCGCCACTTGCCGATCTCGCTGCGCGTGAACTGATCGAGCGCAGTACCGGAGCTTCCTTCGATCGCAAACCCGAGGTCGGCAAACCGACTGACCACGGCGGGCGTGCGCGTGAATTGCATGAATTGCTGGTTCAGCACCTCCAGGATGGGTGCAGGCGTCCCGGCAGGCGCGTAGACGGCCATCCAGTAGCTCAGATCAAACCCGGCCATGCCCGGCGCGCTTCGCAGACTGAGGACACCGGGCAACAGGGGATGCGGTTGCGCGGTGGTAACGGCCAGTGCCTTGAGCTTGCCGCTGCGCAATTGCGGCAACGCGGACTGAATGTCGATGAACAGCGTGGAGACTTGCCCGCCCAACACATCGGTCATGGCAGCCGGGCCGCTCTTGTACGGAACGTGGAGGAGTTCCAGCTTGGTTTTCAGTGCCAGCGTGGCGCCGGAGACGATGCCGGAGCTGTTGGCGCTGGCATAGCTCGCCTTGCCAGGATTCGCTTTGGCGTAAGCGAGAAATTCCGCGAGGTTGCCAAAAGGCGCATCGGTGCGCGTGGCCAGCACGAAAACGCCCTTGCCGATCATGGACACGGGCGCGAAATCCTTTTGCGGGTCGTACGGCAGCGACTTCATCAAACTCAGGTTGGCCGCTTGGGTGGTGTTGGTCGTGATCAGCAGCGTGTAGCCGTCGGCCGGGGCCTTGGCGACCGCGCTGGTGCCAATGGCGCCGTTGGCACCGGCCCGGTTGTCGACCACCACCGGTTGCTTCAACGCGTCGGACATCTGTTGCGCCGCCAGCCGTGCAATTGTGTCGGTCGCGGTGCCCGCCGCGTACGGAACGATGATGCGGATCGGCTTGTTCGGGTACGTCTGAGCATGCGCAGGCAAGGCGCCGAACGTTGCAGCGGCCACGGGGGCCAGCAGACACGCCAGTGCGGTGCGGCGGGTGAGGGGCGGGGTTTTGGTCACGGTGTCTCCTTGGATGGAATAGGTTTGGATTGCGCGCGCTGCGCACCGGCTCTGCGGCCGTTTGAAAAACAAGTGACTTCGCGGAGCGTCAGCCGGCAGGGCGCCGGTGGTGGTACGCCAGCCGCTCGGGGTCGACGGTCGCTCCGAACCCGGGGCCGGTCGGAACCACCAAAGCGAAGTCTTCGTAGCGCAACTGGCTGGTGGCGATGTCGTCCACCAGCAGTTGCGGGCCAAACAGCTGGCAGCCCCAATGCAGGTCAGGCAGCGTGGAATACAACTGCGCGCAGGCCGAGGTGCCGATGGCGCCTTCAATCATCGTGCCGCCAAAAATGGCCAAACCGCCAGCTGCGGCGATGTGGGCAACCTGCGCCGTGCGCAGCAAACCGCCATGTTTGGTGACCTTGATGGACAGCGCATCGCAGGCATGGGTGCTGGCATAGGCCATGGCCTCCTGGGGCGTGGCCACGGCTTCGTCTGCCATCACGGTGATGGGGCTCGTGCCAGTAAGGCGGCGCATGGCGTCGATGCTGGCGGCGTGCACGGGCTGCTCGACCACCGCGATGCCGCCTGCGTGCAGTGCCGGGATCGCCCAGCGTGCCGTGGCCTCGTCCCAGGCCTGGTTGACGTCGACACGCACCGTCGCCGCCTCGGGGAGCGCGTTGCGGATGGCGGTGGCGCGCTGTACGCCCTCCAGCGGGTTGCCGATGCCGATCTTGACGAGGAAATGCCGGTGCGTGCGCTCGCCCAGCTTCTGGCGGGCCTCCTCGATATCTTGCTGCGTGTCACTGGTGGCCAGCACCCAGAGCATTTCCAGCCGGTCGCGCACCGTGCCGCCGAACAGCGCTGCGCTGGACACCCCCAGGGCACGCGCCGCAATGTCCACGCAGGCCATTTCCAGCGCCGCCTTGCAGGGCAGGTTGCCCTTGATGGCGCGGTCCATCAGGGCCAGCACATGCCAGAGCCGGCGCGGGTCCTGGCCCAGCAGCGCGGGTGCCAGCACCTCGTCGATCACCGCCTTGGCTGCGCTCGCGCTCATCTCGTTGTAGCCGGCAATGATGGACAGCTCGCCCAACCCGGTCACGCCCTCGTCCGTGTGCATCTGCACGACTACCAAGGTGTGGCCCGCCATGGTCGTCATGGCCAAGCGGTGCGCGCGGCGCAGCCGCAGGCCGACGATGGTGCTGGTGATGCGCTCGATCTTCATGCCCGCGCCTGCGCGGCGCTGGGCAGCAGCCGGCGCTCCTGCAACTGGCCAAACCATTTGCGGAACATGTCCTCGGTGTCCATGCAGGCGTGAAAACCCGCCTGGCGGATCTTCACCGAGCTCATGATCACGGCCGGCAGCGGGCCTTCCTTGCCATGGTTCATCTGGAAGTCGGCATACGTCGCGCCCTGGCCGATGAAGGCCGCCAGCTCGCGCGGCGCGGCCAGCTGGTATTTGTCCACCAGTCGCTCCCAGGCGGACTGCTGCCCGTCCAGCGCGGCGGCCAGGGACTGCGGCTCGGGCGCGCCCACCGGCATGCCGAGCACGTCGGCAATGGTGGGCCAGACGTTTTGCCAAACGAACACGTCGCCGTTCTCCAAGTTGAAGGTTTCGTTGCGCGCGTTGGGCGCCTGCGCGGCCCAGGCGCAGGCCTGGGCGATCAGGTCGGCGTCGATGGCCTGGTTCACGCGTGGGGGGCCGCCGGGGTAGGCCAGCGGCAGGCTCTGCTCGTGGCGCAGCCAGGCGTACACGCCGATCGCCGGGATCGGGTTCATGTTGCTGCCCATGGCGTCGCCGAACACGATGCGCGGCCGCATGATGGTGAAGTGCCACGCGCCCGAGCGGGCCTGGCGCTCGCGCAGGAAGTCTTCCTGCAGCCAGTAAAAGTTTTCGTGCTCGTCGCGTGGCCAGCGTTCGCGCGCGGGCACGGCAATCTCGGGGTGGATGTGCACACCGTAGGCCTTGCCGCCCTGCATGATGGTGACATGGCGCAGCGGGCCGCCGGGGCGGTCCAGCGGCTCGATGACGTTGCGCAGCATCTGCAGGTTGGTGCGCATCTGCTCCCCGTCGCGCCAGCCGCCGACCAGGCCGCCGGGCTTCTCGTACACGGCGGCGTACACGACGTGGGTGATGTCATCGCGGCCTGCCAGCGCGGCGGCACAGGCAGCGCCGTCTTGCAGGTCCAGTTGCAGGGCCTCGGCGCCGGGTGGCGGCGCGATCGGACGGCGCGCCGCGCCTATCGCACGCCAGCCCGGCAGGCCGGCGAAATGGCGCAGGCAGGCCTGGCCCACCACGCCCGAGGCGCCCACGATGAGTGCGGTTTGCTGGGGTGTCATCATGGCCGGGCGGTCCTTACTTCTTGACCATCGGGCACTTGGACTGCGACAGCGGCAGGAAGGCCTTGTCGCCGGGCACCGTGGCCACGAGCTTGTAATAGTCCCAGGGGTACTTGGATTCGGCCTGCGACTTGACCTCGAACAGGTACATGTCGTGCACCATGCGGCCGTCCTCGCGGATGCGGCCGTTCTTGGCGAAGAAGTCGTTGATCGGCGTCGCCTTCATCTGCGCCATGACCTTGGCCGTGTCGTCGGTCTTGGCGGCCTGCACGGCCTTGAGGTAGTGCAGGGTCGATGAGTAGGCTCCCGCCTGGCTCATGTTGGGCATCTTCTTCATCTTCTCGAAATAGCGTTTGGACCAGGCGCGTGTTTCGGGATTCATGTCCCAGTAGAACGCTTCGGTGAGCATCAGCCCGCCCGCCGTGCGCAGGCCGATGGCGTGCACGTCGTTGATGTACATGAGCAGCCCTGCCAGGGTCTGCTTGTTCTTGCCCTGCGTCAGGCCGAACTCGCGCGCGGCCTTGATGGTGTTCACCGTGTCGCTGCCGGCATTGGCCAGGCCGATGACCTGCGCCTTGCTGTTCTGCGCGCTGATCAGGAAGGAGGCAAAGTCCG
The DNA here is from genome assembly GCF_012931925.1 of Acidovorax sp. SRB_24. Lineage (NCBI taxonomy): Bacteria > Pseudomonadati > Pseudomonadota > Betaproteobacteria > Burkholderiales > Comamonadaceae > Acidovorax > Acidovorax sp. SRB_24. The sequence continues at coordinate 33,864 of NZ_MWOM01000027.1, read as the reverse complement.
TCGCGCCGATGGGGTGCTTGGCCGAGCCCAGCACTTTGCCCCCTTGGGCAAGCACCACCGCGCTGGCCTGCTCCTGCAGGCTGTGGCCGAACGCGTAGTCGGCGGTGATGAAGAACCAGTCCTTGCCGCCACGCTGCGTGATGGCGCTGGCCGTCACGTTGGCCAGGGCGTAGGTGTCGTAGACGTAGTGCACGGTGCTGGGCATGCACAGGTCGCCCGTGAGCCGGTCGGTGCCGGGGCCGTTGAAGATGATGACCTTCTGCTTTTGCTTGGCCACTTCGAGCACGGCCAGGGCCGGGGCGGACACGGCCACGTCCATGATGGCGTCGACCTTGCCGGTGTCGAACCATTCGCGCGCCTTGCTCGCGGCGATGTCCGCCTTGTTCTGGTGGTCCACCACCAGCAGTTCGATCTTCTTGCCCAGCACCTGGCCGCCGAAGTCATCGATGGCCATCTGGATGGCTGCCGCGCTGCCCGGGCCGGTGATGTCGGCGAACGGGCCGTTCAGGTCCGTGAGGATGCCCAGGCGCACGACGTCGTCGGAGATCTTCACCTCCTGGGCGGTGACAGCAGTGGTGGCGGCCAGCAGGGCGAGGCTGGTGCAAAGCGCGCGGCATGCGCGCGGTAGGGGGTTGCGGTGGGGGTGGCGGTTCATGGTTGTCTCCTTGGGTCGTGTGGGGCTGGCGGGAATCAGATCGTGGCGATGGGCGTGACGGGCGAGCCCACGGCGCCGGGCAGGCGCAGCGGCGGCGCCGTGAGCAGAAAGCGCGTGCGGCCCAGCGTGTGCAGCGCGTCGGCGAGTTCCTCGAGGTACCACAGCTCGCCCAGCGGCAGCCCGAGCTTGAACAGGCAGTGCTCGTGCAGCGGCAGCAGGGGGTAGGGCGTGCCGTCCGGGGGAGTGCGTGTGGGCGGGTGGCGCTCCACGGCATAGTTGTCGGCGACCAGGGCCGCGATGCCGCTGTCGGTGATCCATTGCAGCATGCGCTGGTCGCTGCCGTCCAGTGCGGCGCAGCTGTGGTGCAGCCGCTCGGCGTCGGGCTGCCCTTGCATCGACAGCACCATGCCGGCAAAGCCGGTGCGCAGCAGCAGCATGTCGCCCGGCTCCACCGTGGCGCCGCACTGCTCCATGGCGTGCATCAGTTGTTCGTAGCCGATGTCTTGGAAGTCGGTGCCGTAGACCCGGGCCAGGTCCACCAGCACGCCACGGCCCTGCATGCCTTTCTTGGCCAGGTTTTCCACGCCGAGGGCGCGCGCCACGCTCGCGTCGGCGGGGCGGCCCGCGCAGCACACGGGGCGGTAGGGGCCGGGCGCGCCCTGCGCGTCGCGCTCAGGCAGGCCATGGTCGACGGGGCCCAGCACATGTTCGTGGCCGCGGTAGCCGTTGTAGTAGGTGGTGCGCAGCGTGCCGTCGCCTTCGGGGTCGAACAGCGAGCCCACGTGCGCCAGCGAATCCCATTGGGTGGAGTACTGCAGCGAGAGCAGCACCTGGTCGTCGCTGATGACGTCGGTGGCACCCGCGTACACGTGGCCCAGCGGGAAGTTGAGGTAGGGCCGGTCGCCATTGTGCGTGGGCGACAGGCGCGGCGGATGGCGCCTTGCGTTGAGCGCGTTGCCGCCCGGGTAGTCCAGCGGCAGCGAGAGGCAGATGCTGCGCCCCTCGCGCACCTCCTGCGCACCTTTGCGCACCTGCTCGGGGCCGATCAGGTTGGCGCGCCCGAGTTGGTCATCGGGCCCGAAGTCGCCCCAGTTCGAGCCGGGTGGGCGTTGTCTCCATCGCATGCTGTTGTCTCCCACCGCTGGTGAGCGCGGATGTGGAAGCTATGGTGTTGGGCCAGGGCGCACCGCGTCAATTCCTTTGGAAAAAATTTCAAGGAATGAAATCGGAGCCAGGGTAAACCCGCTCGCCGGGCGACCGCATGAGGGGGACGGCGCCGTTTAAAGCCATGGTGCGGCGCTTTGCGGCGCGGCGCCGTGGTGCGGACGGATTTCGCCAGGCAAAACCGCAAGCATCGGCGGACACTGCGGCGCCATGCCGCCGGCATGGCGGCTCAGCGCAGGGACAGCGTGCCTGCAAACACCGGTGCGTCCACATTGCCGCCCGTGAGCGCCAGGCCCACGCACTGGCCCTGCAGCTGCGCCTTTTCCTGCAGCGCGGCGGCCAGGGCTGCGGCGCCCGCGCCTTCGGCCACGTTGTGCGTGTCGGTGTAGATCGCGCGCATGGCAGCGGCCACTTCGCCGTCGCTGACCTGCACGACGTGGTCCAGGTGCGGGATCAGGATGTCGAGCGCCTCGGGGTCGGCCACGCGGCAGGCCATGCCGTCGGCCAGCACGGTGCTGACCGGGGCTTCCACGACGCGGCCCGCGGCAATCGAGTCGGCGTAGGTGGTGGCATGGCGGCTGACCACACCGACGATGCGCACGCCGTGGCCCAGCGCGCGCTGGGCGGCGATGGCCGCGCAGGCGCCCGAACCCTGGCCGATGGGCACATAGGCCACGGCCATCTGCGGCACGGCGCGCAGAAATTCCCACCAGTAGGTGGCCACGCCGCAGACCAGGTCGGGGTGGTAGCTCGGCACCATGTGGGCGCCGCGCTGGGCGGCCAGCTGCATGGCGTGTTCGCGCGCTTCCTGAAAGTCGTCGCCCTGCTCGATGAGCGTGACGCCCAGTGCGCGCATGGCATTGTTCTTCTCGGTCGAATTGCCGCGCGGCACGACGATGGTGCAGGCCACGCCGTGGCGGCGCGCCGCCCAGCCCATGCTCTGGCCGTGGTTGCCGCGCGTGGCGCTGACCACTTCGCGCGGCAGCGCGCCACGCCGGGCGAGCTGGTCGAAATAGGTCAGGCCGCCGCGGATCTTGAACGCGCCCACGGGCGTGTGGTTCTCGTGCTTGAGCCAGCACTCGGTGCCCAGGCGCTCGCCGAGCAGGGCCCAGCGGTACTGCGGCGTGGCGGCGAAGTCGCGGTAGACGACCTGGGCGGCGGCCTCGATGTCGGCCAGGGTGGGGAGGGTGGCGTTCATGCGGCAGCTTTCTGGTGGTTCGTCCATTTCACCGGGACAGAGAACGTGGCAGCTAACGGGAGTCCAAGGTCACGAAGCCGCGCGGCGTGGACAGCGCCGCACGGAGGCACGGCTGCGCGGCCGTGGTGGCGCTCAGCGCGCCCAGGCCGAGGGCGGCGCAGGCCTGTGCCAGCACCGGCGCCTGCGGGTGCTGCAGCTGCAGCGCCTGCAGTTGCACGCCGCTGGCGGGCAGGCTGTCGCAGGGGTGGCGCTCACCCCACTGGATCAGCGTGGGCAGGCAGCCGTCCAGCAGGCGCTGGCCATCGGGGCGCACCGTGATCTGCCACTGCAGCAGCCCGCCCGGTGTCGGGCGGCTGGCCGCAAGCACGGGACCCCGGTCCAGGCCCTGCGCGGCCAGCGCCGCGCGGCCGGCGGCCACATCGGGCACGGCGGCAACCCAGTGCACCAGGCGCGGCCCCTGCTGCGCGATCTGCGCCTGCAGGGTGGCGTCGTCCATGTCAAACCAGCGTCTATTGCTTGCTGGTATTACGCTAGCAGCTCCCCGATCGATAGCAATGATTTCAAGGTAGGCGCGCGGGTGTGGGGCGCTGGACACGTTGAGCAGCCGGTTGTGCGTGCCCATGAGCGGGTGCTCGCCGCCTACCGCGGGCGTGGCGCCGAGCGTGCGCTCGCACCAGGCCACCCCCGAGGCCAGATCGGCGGCCAGCACCACCAGGTGGTCCACGCGGGGCGCCGGCGCTGTCACAGCAGCACCTGGCCCGCCACGCAGGTGACCGAGTCGCCACCGATCCAGATCTCGGCGCCTTGTTGCTCGACATGCACGCGCCCGGCGCGGCCCAGCGCCGTGCCCTGGCTGGCGACGTAGCGCGGGGGCGCCAGGCCGGCACCGATCAGCCATTGCGCCAGCGCGGCGTTGAGGCTGCCGGTGACCGGGTCTTCGATCAGGCCGTCGTGGCCGGGGAAGAAAGCGCGCACTTCGAACGCGATGCCTTCGGCGTCGCCCTGCGCGCGCCCCACGCCGGCCTGGCCGCGCGGCGCCACCACACCCACCTCGAGCCCGGCCAGCACGGCGCCGTCGGGCCGCAGCGCCAGCACCTGCTCGGCCGAGCGCAGCAGCACGCCGCGCCAGTTCGGGCCGTTGTCGCACCAGGCGTGCGCCACGATGTCGCTGCGCGCCACGCCCAGGCCGCGCGCGATGAGCTGCACGTCCGCTTCGGGCAGCGGCCCGCTTTGGCGCAGCGGCGGCGCCGCAAAGGCCAGCCGAGCGCCATCGCGGCGCAGCCGCACCAGGCCCACGCCGCATTCCTGCACCACCTGGCCCGCTGTGCGCGGTTGGCCGCCGGCCTCCAGCCAGGCGTGGCAGCTGCCCAGCGTCGGGTGGCCGGCAAACGGCAGCTCGCGGCCCGGGCAGAAGATGCGCACGCGGTAGTCGGCGCCGGCCGCACGGCCCGCCTCGGTGGGCGGCAGCAGAAAGGTGGCTTCCGACAGGTTGGTCCAGTCCGTGAACTGCTGCATGGCCTCGGTACTGAGGCCAGTGCCGTCGAGCACCACGGCCAGCGGGTTGCCCCGGTAGGCGTGGGCGGTGAAGACGTCAACCTGCTTGAAGGGACGGTGGTGCATGGCGGGCCTTGGGAGTGAAGTCAGGACAGGGGCTGGTCGAGCACGCCGCACGCGCCCGAACGTGTCTGCAGGCTCTGGAACCAGCGCTCCAGGTGCGGCCAGGCGGGACGCTCCTGGGGCAGGCCGAACCAGCGGTGCACCTCGCAGCCCAAAGGAATGTCGGCCATGGTGAAGTGCTCGCCCGCCACGTAGGGCTGGCGCGCCAGGTGGGCGTCGAGCAGGGCCATGAGCGGCTCGGTGGCGGCCACCGATTGCGCGATGAGCGCCGCATCGCGCTCGGCGGCCGGCGTGCGGATCCACTGCATGAACGCCTGGCGGCCGGCCGGGTTCAGGGCCGTTTGCTGCCAGTCCATCCACTGCTCGGCGGCAAAGCGCGCGGGCAGGGCTTCGGGGTAGAGCCGGCCCAGCGAATGCCGCGCGCAGAGGTAGCGCACGATGGTGTTCGATTCCCACAGCACCACCGGGCCCCCGTCGCTCTCATCCTCGATCAGCGGCACCAGGCCGTTGGGGTTGAGGCCGAGGTAGTGCGGCTCGCGCACGATGCCAAACTGCCCGCCCGCGTCGGTGCGCTGCAGCGCCAGGCCCAGCTCCTGCGCGGTCCAGACGACCTTGCGCACGTTGATCGAGGACAGGCGTCCCCACAGCCGCAGCAGGCTCATGCAGCGCCTTGGTGGGCGCGGATGGCAGCGGCCAGCGCGGCGATGGCGGTGTCGATCTCGTCGCTGGACACGGTGACATACGACAGGCGCAGCGTGCGCGTGTCGGCTTCGGTGGCGTAAAACGGCGCGCCGGGCACAAAGGCCACGTTGCGTTCCACGGCGGCGGGCAGCAGCTCCTGGGCGTTCACGCCCTGCGGCAGGCGCACCCACAGGAACATGCCGCCGGCCGGGCGCGTCCAGCGCACATCCAGGCCCGCCATCTCGCGCTCTAGCGCGGCGAGCATGGTGTCGCGCTGCTGCTTGTAGAGCGCGCGGATGGTGGGCACGTGGCGCTCGAGGAAGCCATTCTTGATCACCTCGGCCACCACGCGCTGGTTGAAGCCCGGCGTGTGCAGGTCGGCGGCCTGCTTGGCCTGCAGCAGCTTGGGGTAGACGGCCTTGGGCGCGACGATGAAGCCGATGCGCAATCCTGGTGCCAGCACCTTGGAGAACGAGCCCATGTAGATGCAGCCGTCGGGGTTGCGCGCGGTCAGGGGCGCGGGCGGGGCTTCGCCAAACCACAGCTCGCCGTAGGGGTTGTCCTCGATCAGCGGAATGCCCAGCTCTGCGGCCTTGGCCACCAGCGCAGCGCGGCGCGCCTCGGTCATGGTGCGGCCCGTGGGGTTCTGGAAGTTGGGCAGCACATAGGCCAGGCGCGCCTTTTCGGCACCGGTGCCGGCCTTGGCGGCAAAGTCGTCGACGAGGATGCCGTCGTCGTCGCTGGCCACGCCCACGGCGATCGGCTCCTGCGGTGCAAAGGCCTGCAGCGCGCCCAGGTAGGTGGGCGTTTCGACCAGCATGCGGCTGTCCTTGTCGAGGAAGACCTTGCCGATCAGGTCCAGCGCCTGCTGCGAGCCGGTGGTGATCAGCACCTGCTCGGGGTCCACGGCCCACGGCAGCATGTCGGCCACGGCCTGGCGCAGGGGGGCATAGCCTTCGCTCGTGGCGTACTGCAGCGCGGCGGCGCCGTCGCGCGCCATGACGGTGTTGCAGGCCTGCGTGAAGGCGTCGATGGGAAAGGTTTGCGGCGCGGGCAGGCCGCCGGCCAGGCTGATGATGCCGGGCTTGTCGGTCAGTTTGAGGATCTCGCGGATCGCGGAAGGGTTCATCTTGGCGGCACGCGCCGCCAGGGTCCAGTTCGTCATGCCAATTGCACTCCAGGGTGGGGCGCCGGAACGTCCGGCGCGGAAAATTTCAAAGTCGGCCATTGTGCGGTGCTCTAGGGCTTGCCAGGGTGCACCGGCATGCGCCGGCCCACCAGCACGGTGGCCATCACCGCCAGGCCAAAGCCCACGCTCACCGCGTCGAGCCGCTCGCCCAGCAGCGGCACGGCCGCCAGCATGCCCAGGAACGGCTGCACCAGCTGCACCTGGCTCACGCGCACCGTGCCGCCCAGCGCCAGGCCGCGGTACCAGGCAAAAAAGCCCAGCCACATCGAAAACACCGAGACGTAGGTCAGCGCCGTCCACGCGCTCGCCGGCACCGGGGCCGCGGGCCACGACAGCGCTGCCAGCGGCAGTGTGAGCGGCAGCGAAAACACCAGCGCCCAGCAGATCACCGCCTCGGCGCGCAGGTGCTGCGACAGCCGCGCGCCATAGGCATAGCCGACCGCGGCGCACAGCATGGCGGCGAGCAGCAGCAGGTCGGCCGGGTGCAGCGCAATGCCCGACGCGCCCGAGCGCAGCACCGCGAACGCCACCACCAGCGCCGTGCCCAGCAGCGCGCAGGCCCAGAACGCGGGCGACGGGCGCTGGCGGTGCAGCAGCGCGCCCACGGCGGCCGTGGCCAGCGGCAGCACGCCAACGATCACGCTGGCGTGCACCGCGCCGACGTAGCGCATCGCGACCGAGGTCAGCAGCGGAAAACCGAACACCACGCCGAGCGCCGTGAGCGCGAGCGGCCCCCAGTCGCGCCGCTGCGGCCACGGCGCGCGCAGCACCCACAGCAGCACGGCCGACAGCGCGCCCGCCACCACGGCACGTGCCATGGCCACGAACACGCCCGACATCAGCGGCGCCTCGGGCGTGCCCACGGCCAGCCGCGTCATCGGCAGCGTGAGCGCAAAAATCGCCACGCCCAGCAGGCCCAGGGCCAGGCCGCGCGCCTCGGCGGACTGCGGCGCCGGAGCGCGGACGGAAAGCGGGGTGCCCATGGGTGCCTTCGCGTGGTGGGGGGAAGCGGCGGCGCGCTCAGGCGCTGGCCATCCAGGCGGCTGTGAGTGCCAGCACCAGCGCCATCGCGCGGTTGAACCACAGCAGGCGCGCGCCCTGAGCCAGCCACTGGCGCAGCAGCGCGCCCGTGGTGGCATAGGCCAGGTTGCTGGTGAATGCGAACACCAGCATCACGGGCAGCACCACGGCCAGGCGCTGCAGGCTGTCTTCGCGCCCGGCCACCCAGCCCGCGACGATGGTCAGCGCCAGCAGCCAGGCCTTGATGTTGACGAACTGCAGCGCCGCGCCCTGCCAGAAGCCCACGTTCAGGCGCGTGGCGTCGGCCTCGCTCAGGCTGCCGCTGCGGCTGAGCTTCCAGGCCAGCCATAGCAGGTAGCCGATGCCCACCGCCTTGATGCCCCAGCGCAGCGCAGGCACCGCCACCACCACCGCGCCGATGCCGCCAGCGCACAGCAGCAGCAGCGCCGTCCAGCCCACCGGCACGGCGCAGACAAAGCGCATCGCCGGACGCAGGCCGCGGTTGGCCGCCATGGCGGTCGACAGCGTGGTGTTGGGGCCGGGCGTGAAGCTCATGGCGGTGGCCAGCGCCAGCAAGGCGGTGAATTCGACAAAGGGCATTGGGGGGCAGTGCAAAGGAAGAAATGCCCAACCACTGTAGGATTGATTCCGCTACAGTGCCAATACAGTTTTTCTGACAATGGCATGAACTGTGTTGGTGTGCGCATCGGCACAGTCCCGCCACCTCCTCCCCACAGACGCCCACGTTGTGCCCGCCATGCTGACCCGTACCGCCCACCGCACCCTGACCGAGCAACTGGCCGAGCGCTTTGCCGAGCGCATCCGTGCGCGCCTGCTGCCCGCGGGCGCGCGCCTGCCGTCGGTGCGCGAATGCGCGCGCCAGCAGGGCGTGAGCCCCTATACGGTGGTCGCTGCCTACGACCAGCTGCTGGCGCAGGGCCTGGTCGAGGCGCGCCGCCAGCGCGGCTTCTATGTGCGCGATTTGACGCAAAAAGCGCCTTCAGCCCTTGCTGGACAAGCGTTGATAGCTATCGAAAGCGCAGCAGTCGAAGGCCTGGCCGCGCCCGCCCCCGTGGGCGCGCGCACGCTGGGCGCTCCCATCGACGCGGCGGCGCTGATCCGCGGCATGTTCCAGCCCGACTCGGGCAAGCCCCAGCCCGGCGCCGGCGTGTTTCCGCCGCTGTGGCTGGAAGAGGCGCGCTTCATGCCGGCGGCGGTGCGCAAGGTCGCCGCCAGCCGCGCACTGCACGACGGCTCGCTGAGCTACGGCGAGCCGCTGGGCGACCCCGACCTGCGCCATGTGCTGGCGCGCCGCCTGGCCGAGCTGAACCTGCCCGCGCGGCCCGCGCAGATCATGACCACGGTGGGCGCCACGCACGCGCTCGACATCGTCAGCCGCACCCTGCTCAAGGCGGGCGACCCGGTGATGGTCGAAGAGCCGGGCTGGTCGGTCGAGTTCGCGCGCCTGGCGGCCCTGGGCATGCGCGTGCTGCCCGTGCCGCGCCGCGCCGAGGGGCCGGACCTGGCGGTGATGGCGCGCTACTGCGAGGTGCACGCGCCCAAGCTGTTCGTCAGCGTCAGCGTGCTGCACAACCCCACCGGCCACTGCCTCACGCCGGGCAGCGCGCACCAGGTGCTGCGGCTGGCCGAGCAGCACGGCTTCTACATCGCCGAAGACGATACCTACAGCCACCTCGCGCCCGACCATGCCACGCGCCTGTCGGTGCTCGACGGCCTGCGCCGCACCATTTATGTCAGCGGCTTTTCCAAGATCCTGGCGCCCAACTGGCGCGTGGGCTACCTGGCCGCGCCGCCGGCGCTGGTCGAACGCCTGCTCGACACCAAGCTGCTGTCGACGTTGACCACGCCGTCGCTGCTCGAGAAGGCGCTGGCCCTGTGCATCGACCAGGGCCAGCTGCGCCGCCACGCCGAGCGCATGCGCCTGCGCCTGGCCCAGGCGCGCGCGCGCAGCGTGCAGCTGGCGCTGGAGTCCGGCTGCCGCTTCGCCGCCGAGCCGGCGGGCATGTTCGGCTGGGTGGACACGGGCGTGGACACCGACATGCTGGCCCAGCGCATGCTCGACGAGGGCTATTTGCTCGCGCCCGGCGCGCTGTTCCATGCCAGCCGCCAGCCCTGCACGCTGATGCGCATCAACTTCACGACCACGCAGGACGCGGCGTTCTGGCGTGTGTTCCAGCGCGTGGTGGCGCAGAACCGTTAGCTCGTGGGGGCACTGCGGGCTGCGCCGCCGCCCGGCGTGTCAGGGGGCGGGCGGCGCCGCTTCGAGGCTGGCGAGCGTGCGCAGCAGGGCGCGGTTGACGTCTTCGAGCGCCAGGCCGTGCGCCTTGCCCAGCTGGCGCACCACGCCCGCGTCGCCGCCTTCGAGCGCGCGGGCCATGGCCAGGCTGGGCGCGTAGGGGCCGGTCTGCAGCACCGCCGCGTCGTAGATGCGCTCGGACAGCGGCACACGCCGCAGCACGCTGCCCAGCGGCTCGCGCAGCAGTTCGCCGAGCTGCGAGAACAGGGCGCACAGATAGACCTCGCGGCGCAGCGCGGTCTCCAGGCCCGCGTCGATCAGGCGCTCGGTGAGCCGGGCCCGCACGACCATGGCCGCGCGCACCGGCTGCAGGTCGGGCTCGGCGCTGGCGTGCGGCAGCTGGTCGGACAGCCAGCGCGAGAGCGATCCGTAGCCCATCATGACCAGGCCCCGGCGCAGCGAGTCGATGCCGGTGCGCAGGCCCAGGGCGGCCGAGTTGGTGTAGACCATGAAGCGGTAGGCCAGCAGCGGGTCTTCGCCCAGGATGTCTTCGAACACTTCGAGCGACTGCTCGGCGTCGATCGCCTTCATGAGCTTTTGCACGGTGGCGCGGGCCGGTTGCAGCGGCTGGTGGCGCAGGCTGTGCAGCACGTCTTCCTGCGGCCAGCCCAGCACGGCCTGGGCCTGGCCACGGTCCAGGCACAGCGCCACCAGCGCGCGGCTGGCAAGGCCTTCGACCATTTGCCCGGCCAGCAGCGTGCCCGCCGCGGCGCCTGCCTGCAGCGCCCGCACGGCGGTCTCGGGCGAGAGGCCCAGCAGGCGTGTGTCAAAGCAGCGCGCCAGCGCGGGCTCGGGCGGCTGCCCGGCGTCGCCGCGCCACACCAACTGCAGGCCGCGCGCGTGGGCCGCCTGCACCTGCTGGCAGATCGCCGAGTCGCCGAGCCAGGCCCCCGGCACGGCCACCGCCGGCGAGCCGGGCGGAGCATGCGCGAGCAGGTCGCACAGCAGTTGGCGCGTTTGTGGCGCCAGCAGCAGCGGCGGCGAATGCGCGGCCCACAGCTCGTGCAGCGTGCGCAGCAGGTGCGGCGCATCGACCGCCAGCGCCGCGTCGGCCGCGTGCACGGACAGCTCCACGCCCGCCAGCGTGCGCGTGGGGCCCCACAGAGGGCGGTAGCCCAGAACCAGCTGGCTGAGAACGGATTGCATGAGCGAAAAAAGGCCCTGGCGTCAGGAAATGAAGTTGAACAGCGAGAGCTTTTGCACCATGGCGTAGGACTGCAGCGCTGCCTGGTAGCCGACCTGCTGGTTCTGGAAGTCGGAAATGCCCTGGATCATATCGAGGTCCTCGGCGCGCGAGCGGTCGGCTTCGAGCTGGATGGCGCGCTTGTCCTGGTCGCCGGTGATGCGGTCGGCGCGGTTGAGCAGCTCGCCCGCGTAGCCGCGCACCGACTGCAGGCGTTCCATGCCCCGGTCCATGTTGGCGAGTGCCTGACCCACGGCCTGGGCGGCGGCATTGCTGTCGCCGGCGCCCCCGATGTCGCGGATGGCATCGTCGATCACGTTGAAGATGCTGGTGCTGGGTTCCAGGGTGATGCTGTCGCCGCTGGCGGGGGTGCCTTTGATGCTGAAGCTCAGGCCGGGCACGCCGGTCACGGTGATGTCGGCCGGCTTATCGGAGGGGAAGACCGCCGTCACCGTCGTGGGAAGGGCGCCTGTTGTGTCGTTGGTGATGGTATAGGTGGCGGTGGTGGTGCCGTCGGCGGGCACGGTGGGCGCCACGGCGGTGAAGCTCAGGGTGTACTTGTCGCCAGTGAGCTGTGCCGGATCGGTGGTGCGCACGCTGTCGGTGCCGAGGGCGCGGCCAGCGGGAGTGGCCAGGCTCAGGCGGGCGTTGTAGGCGCCGTCGCGCTGCGGCTGGAACATGAAGGCCGCATCGCCGTCGAGCGTGTTCGGAATCGACACCGCGGAGCCCGCTCCCTGCCCCGGCAGGCCGTGGAAGCCCATCTGCGCATTCAAGAACGGCGTGGCATCGCTGCCCAGCGCCGCCAGCAGCGGCACGCCATTGGTGTCCTTGCGGTTGGACACCTCCAGCAGCTGGTCGCGCAGGCTCTGGAGCTGGGTCGCAATGGTTTTGCGGTCGCTGGCACTGTGGCCGCCATTGCCGGCGCTGACCACCAGCTCGCGCATTTGCTGGACCAGGCCGATGGCATCGCCCAGCGACGACTCGGCCTGCGCCACGGCATTGCGCTGCACGTCGAGCGCGCGCTGCTCGGTCTGGATGCGCGCGATGCGTGTCATGGCGCGCTCGGCCTGCGCCGCGGCGACCGGGTCGTCGCTGGCGCGCACCACGCGCTTGCCCGAGGTCAGGTTTTCTTGCAGGTTCGACAGCGACGTCTGGCGCGCGCTGATGTTGCGTATAGCGCTGTCGTACTGGGTGGCGGTGCCGATGCGGGTGAAGGACGGGCTGCTCATGGCGAAAGCTCCAGGCGTGTGTGCTGTGGTGTGGTGGGGCGTGCTGTGGGGCGGGGTGGCCGTCAGCGGCCCAGGCCCTGGAGCAGGTTGTCAAAGATGTTCTGCGCGATCTGCAGCATCTTGGCCGAGGCTTGGTAGGCCTGCTGGTACTGGATGAGCCGGGCGGCTTCCTCGTCAAGGTTCACGCCCGAGACCGCAGTGCGGTCGCGCTCGAGGTTGGCGGCAATCGACGACGACAGCGTGGCCGCAAACTGCGCGCTCTGCGTGCGCGTGCCGATCTGCGCCATGGCGCCGGCAAAGCCGTCCGAGAGCGTGGCGCCGTCGAATATCTTGGCGTCGCGCAAGGCCATCAGCGCGCTGGCGTTGCCGGCGTCGCGGGTGTACCAGTCGCCGTACTGGGCGTCGGTGGCATTGCCCACGGTGACGGTGTCGCCGCCCTTGGGCGCGCCATTCAAGGTGATTTCCCAGCCGTCGATGGTGATGGGCTTGCCAGGGGTGAACGCAAAGGGCGGGCCGACCAGCGCCGTAGGCGGCGTGGTCGACATGTCCATGGGCGCGCCCTGGTTTCCTGTCAGGGTGAAGGTTGCTGGCGTGCCGGCAGTAAAGGTCAGCTCCACGCCACTGGCGGGCGGCAGCGCCAGTGCCGTCGGCTGGCCTGTCGCCTTCAAGCCCGCCAGCTGCAATGTGCCGTCGTTGGTGGCTCCCATCTTGGCATTGATGGGGTTGGACGCCGCCAACTGCTGGGGTGAGAACTGCAGCGCCTGCATCTGGGCAGCGGCGCCTTGCAGCGGGTTGAGCAAGAAGGTATCGGGAGGGGTAGCGCCCGCAAAGGCTGCGGGTGGCTGGGCGCCGTCGGTCAACCGAAGCCCTTCGCCGAGCATCACCGCGTTGAGCTCGTTGATGTCCGCAAAGGCCATCGTCTTGCCATCGGACTGGCGCGTGACCGAACCGGCATTCGGCCCTGTTAAGGCAATGGTGTAGCTCGACGCCTGCAGCTTGGTCGCATCGGCCACTTGCAGGCCCATGGTGGCGCCCGAGGTGTTCCCCTTGCCCGCTACCGCGTTGGCCAATGGGATCGGCGCGAAAAGGTTGCCGCCCGGTTTGCCATCGAGCGTCAGCCCCAGCCGGTTCTGCGCGTTCAGCGTTTCGCTGATGCCCACCGCCATGCGGCCGAGCAGGTTGCGCCCCTCGGCCAGGTCGTGGTTCTGAAAGCGCAGCAGCCCCGACACCTCGCCGCCGCCGAGCATGCCCTCGTTGAGCTCCACCGCCGTGGACGACCCCGGCTGTGTGAAGTACAGGCGCTTTTGCCCTCCGCCCGCGCCGAACTCCACCGGGTCGCCGACCGACAGCGACGCCGCCTTGCTGCCCAGCACCAGCGGCTGGCTGCCGCCGACAAACAGGCTGATGCTGCCGTCGTCGGCCGCGACCTGGCTGGTCTGGATGTGCTGGTTCAGGTCGCGGATCAGCTGGTCGCGCTGGTCCAGCAGGTCGTTGGCGGGCTGTCCGTTGCCCTTGGCGCGGGCAATCTGCTCGTTCATGCCGGCGATGTTCTTGGCCAGCGTATTGATGCTGTTGACGCTGCCCTTGAGCTGCTCGGCCACGGTGTAGGCGATCTCGTCGAGCCGCTCGGAGGCGCCGCGCATGCGCTTGGCGGTTTCGTCGATGCGCGTGAGCACGACGTTGCGCGCCGTCAGGTCGGTCGGCGAGCCGACCACGTCCGAGAACGCATTCATCATGTCGTTGATGGCCGCACCCAGCCCGGCCGGGCCGCCGCCAAACACGTCCTGCAGCTGGCGCAGGCGGTCGGCGCGCACGCTGTCGCCGGCGTCCACCGCCGCCGCTGCCGTGGCCTGGCGCGTGAGCAGCTCGCTGTGGTTGCGCAGGATGGACTGCACGTCCACGCCCTTGCCGATGTAGCCGCCCCCGGTGAACTGGCCCTGCACGGTCTGCAGCACCACGTTCTGGCGCGAATAGCCGGGCGTGTTCACATTGGCGATGTTGTGGCCGGTGGTCTGCAGGGCCACCTGGTTGGCGAGCAGCGCGCGGGCGCCGACGTTCAATAGGCTCATGTTTTTGTGTCTCTGGCGTCAGGCCTGTGCGCGCTGCACGCGCAGGGCACTGTTGATGGCGCCGCTGAGTTTGCGGGCGTATTCGGGGTCGGTCGCATAGCCGGCCTTTTGCAGCGCGGCGGCGTAGGCCACGGCCGATCCGGTCTGGGCGCGCGCCTTCTCGTAGCGCGGGCTCTCGTTGATGAGGCGGGCGTAGTCGCGGAACGACGCTTCGTACGAGTCGTAGGCGCGGAACCTGGCCGTCACCTTGCGCGGCGCGCCATTGATGTATTCGGTGGTGGTGATTTCAGCGACCTTGCCGCTCCAGCCCGCGCCGGCCTTGATGCCGAACAGGTTGAATGCGTTGCTGCCGTCGCGGTGCTTGATCTCGCTCTTGCCCCAGCCGGTTTCGTGGCCGGCCTGGCCCAGCATGAAGCTCGCGGGAATGCCGCTCTCTTGCGCCACGCGCTCGGCCGCCGCGCTGTGGTGCTGCACGAAGTCGTCGCGGCCCTTGGGCGCGGGGCCCGTGGCGGCGCTGCTGCGCGCCTGGCGCGCGGCCGACAGGCTCAGCGTCGACGGCACCGCCAGGGCCGCGTCGGCGCCGCCCATCTGGCGCGAGAGCTGGCGCGCAATGGCCTCGGACAGGCTGCCCGGCTGGCCCGCCATCTGCACCGACAGCTGCTGGTCGAGCAGGTCGGTGCCCAGGTCGCCCTGCGCATTCTCGAGCAGGCCCGACTTCATGGTGGCCTCGCGCATGCTCTTGATCATCTCGCGCATGAACAGCGACTCGAACTGCTTGGCGGCTTCGCGCGTGGCCTGGGCGCTGTTCTGGCCGGCTTCGAACTTGAGCTGGTTGAGCGAGCGCACGTCCGCGGCCAGCGCGTTCGGGGCGCTGGCGCTCGCGCCGGGCAGGGTCATCGCCATGGGGAAACACTCCGTGCGGGGAAGGGATGGGCAGGCATCAGATGACCTCCAGCTCGGCGTTCAGCGCGCCGGCGGCCTTGATGGCCTGCAGGATGGCCAGCAGGTCCTGCGGCGTGGCGCCGAGCGTGTTGAGCGCGCGCACCACGTCGGCCAGCTGCGGCGACGCGGGAATCTGCAGGATGTTGCCGGGCTCCTGGCGGATCTGGATGTCGCTCTTTTGCGCCACTACGGTCTGCCCCTGCGAGAACGCGCCCGGCTGGCTGATGACCGGGGTCGAGCTGATGGTGATCGACAGGTTGCCGTGCGCGATCGCGCAGGGCCCGAGCGTCACCGCCTGGTTCAGCACCACCGAGCCGGTGCGCGCATTGATCACGACCTTGGCCGAGGGCGCGGCGGTCTCGATCTGCAGTTCTTCGAGGTCGGCAATGAAGTTGACGCGCGCGCCCGGGTGCATGGGGGCCTGCACCTGCACGGTGCGCCCGTCGAGCGCCATGGCCTGGCCCGCGCCCAGCCGCGCATTGATGGCCTGCGCCACGCGGCGCGCGGTCTGGAAATCGGAGGCGTTGAGGCCCAGCGTGATCGAGTCGCCGTCGTGCAGCGGCGTGGGCACTGCGCGCTCGACCTGCGCGCCCTGCGGAATGCGCCCGGCGCTCAGGTGGTTGATCTGCACCTTGCTGCCGCCGGCCGAGGCTCCGGCGCCGCCGACCACCAGGTTGCCCTGCGCCAGCGCATAGATCTCGCCGTCGGCGCCGCGCAGCGGGGTGGCGATCAGCGTGCCGCCCTTGAGCGATTTGGAATTGCCCATCGACGATACGTTCACGTCGATGGTCTGGCCCGGCTGGGCAAAGGCCGGCAGCTGCGCGGTGACGATCACGGTCGCGACGTTCTTGAGCTGCAGCCGCGAAGCCATCTCGGGCGGCAGACTGATGCCCATCTGCTGCAGGTAGTTGGACATCGCCTGTGTGGTGAAGGGCATCTGCGTGGTCTGGTCGCCCGTGCCGTCCAAGCCCACCACCAGGCCGTAGCCGGTCAGCTGGTTGCTGCGCACCCCTTGCACGGCGGCCACTTCCTTGATGCGCAGGGCCTGCGCGGGCAGGGCGGTGCACAGGGCAGCAAGCAGGGCGGCCAGAGGCACCCACCGCCGGGCCGCGTGCCATGACAGGGGAGGGCGCAGGACAGCTTTCATGCGCTTGATTGTGGTGGGCAAGGCCGCTTTGGGATGCACGGAAAAGCGGCGCAATCACCGGTCTATTGGGGGCGCTGGTGCTGGGATGGATACAGATGAAAAGTGACTCTGGCGCTTTGTGGGCGTGCGCTAGCAGCTATCTTTTTTAATACCGCTCTTGGGAATTCGCCATGGCGCTTTTGCTTGGGACTGCTGGCCGGGATGTGCGCCCGGCGGCGCAGTAACTTTCTTTCGCTTCGCCGAAAGAAAGTC
>NZ_MWOM01000027.1:0-17025 GCF_012931925.1 Acidovorax sp. SRB_24 | reverse complement strand
AGCGCGCAGCGCTGGGGTCGCAGACTTCGGGTCGCCTTCTCTTTGGTGACTTTCTCTTGGCGATCAAGAGAAAGTTACTGCGCCGCCGGGCGCACATCCCAGCCAGCAGCCTCCGCAAAAAGCGCGCTCTAAACCAAACCCCTGCCCGCGGCACAACCCAATTAATAAAAAACCAATGAAAAGTGCCTCTAGCCCAATAAATACCAGCGCTGAACGCTATGTTTTAAAGAGCAAGCGCAAAAATTCAAAACGGCGAAACCGCGTTGAACGCGCGCCCCAGCCAGCCCATGGCCTGGACCTCACTCTGCGCCCCGCGCCCGCGCGACTGCACGCGCACGTTGGCCACCTGCGTGGAGCTCACGATGCTGCCCGGCTGCAGCGCGCGCGGGTCCACCGTGCCCGAAAAGCGTAGCACGTCGACGTTGTCGTTCACGCCGATCTGCTTCTCGCCCGCCACCACCAGGTGGCCGTTGGGCAGCACCTCGATCACCGTGGCCGTGATCGAGCCCGTGAAGGTGTTGGCGCTCTCGGTGCCGCCCTTGCCCGAGAAGTTGTTTTCCGTGCCCGCGCCGACCTGGGTCTTGTCGCCCAGCACCTTGTTGTTCATGAACGGCAGCGCGGTGATGCCGGCCTTGATGCCCGATTTGCGGTCGATCGTCGACGACGAGGTCTGGCTGGCCGTGACGCGCTCGACGATCTGGATCGTGACGCTGTCGCCCACCATGCGCGCGCGCCGGTCCTCGAACACGGGGCGGTAGCTGGCGCTGCGGAACAGGCTGCCCGTGGCCGGGCCGACCATGGGCGGTGCCGCGGCGATGGGCGGCGGCGCAGTGGGCAGCAGGTCCACCGGCGGCGGCGGCGACAGCGGGGCGCAGCCGCTGCACAGCAGCACCAGGCCGGCGCTCCAGGCGGCCGCGTGCCCGGGCAGGTCGAGACGGAAGGAGGACAGGGGCGAGCGCATGGCGAAATTCCTGGGTGCGGTGGGTGCGTTGAAGCGCGCGGTTACAGCTGGGCCAGCTTCGCCAGCATCTGGTCCGAGGTCTGGATGGCCTTGGAATTCATCTCGTAGGCGCGCTGGGTCTGGATCATGGTCACCAGCTCCTGCACCACGTTGACGTTCGAGGTTTCCAGGTAGCCCTGCAGCACCGTGCCCAGGCCGTTGGTGCCCGGCGTGCCGCCCGTGGGCTGGCCCGAGGCGGCGGTCTCGACATAGAGGTTCTGACCGCGCGGCTCCAGGCCCGCCGGGTTGATGAAGGTCGCCATGGCCAGGTTGCCCATGGGCTGCGGCGCGGGGTTGCCGGGCAGCAGGGCCGAGACGGCGCCGTCGGCGCTGATGCTCACGCCCGTGGCATTGGGCGGGATGGTGATGCCACCGCCCACCGGCAGGCCGCTCGACGTGACCAGGCGGCCTTGCGCGTCGACCTGGAACGAGCCGTCGCGCGTGTAGCCAATGGTGCCGTCGGGCTGCGTGACCTCGAAGAAGCCGTTGCCCTTGATGGCGACATCGAGGTTGTTGTTCGACTGCTGCAGGCTGCCCTGCATGAAGTTGCGGCTGGTGGCCACGGTGCGCACGCCCAGGCCCAGGTGCAGGCCGGTGGGCAGCTGGCTTTGCTCGGTGGTTTGCGAGCCGACCTGGCGCAGGTTCTGGTAGATCAGGTCTTCGAACACCGCGTTGGCGCGCTTGTAGCCCGTCGTGGAGACGTTGGCCAGGTTGTGCGAGATGACGTCCAGCTGGGTTTGCTGGGCTTCCATGCCGGTCTTGGAGATCCAGAGCGAATTGATCATGGTGTTTCCTCGTGTGCGTTCAGGGTGAGTGCGTGCTCAGGTTCAGCCGTTGAGGCTGAGCAGCTGGCTGGCCGATTTGTCGTTGGTTTCTGCGGTTTGCAGCAGCTTCATCTGCTGCTCGAACTGGCGCGCGGCGGCGATCATGCCGACCATGCTCTCGACCGCGTTCACGTTCGAGCCCTCGACCGCGCCGGCCAGCAGGCGCGCGTTGGCGTCCTGGGGCAGCGGCTCGCCCGAGGCGGTCCGGAACAGCCCGTCGTCGCCGCGGCGCAGCGGATCGTCGGCCGTGGGCGCGGCGAGCTTGAGGCGCCCGAGCACGGTCGGCGGCTGGCCTGCGGTCTTGGCGGTCAGTGTGCCGTCCGAGCCCAGCGAGAGGTCGGCGCCCGGGGGCACGTCGATCGGCGCGCCGCCGTCCGAGAGCACGGCCAGGCCGGTGCCGGTGCGCAGCTGGCCGTCCTGCGCGACCTCGAAGCTGCCGTTGCGCGTGTAGGCCTCGGTGCCGTCGAGGCCCTGCACGCCAAACCAGGCATTGCCCATCGCCATGGCGTCGAGGCTGCGGCCGGTGCGCTGCACCGGGCCCGAAGCTTCCGAGTGGCCGGACGTCGCTTCGAGCGCAAACACGCGCGTGGTCGAGCCCTCGCCCTGGATGGGCACCGAGCGGAACGTCGACATCTCGGCGCGAAAGCCGTTGGTCGACGCATTGGCCAGGTTGTTGGCCAGCACCGCCTGCCGGTGCGCGGCCGCGTTGGCGCCGGTCATGGAGGTGTAGATGATGCGGTCCATGGCGGTGGCTCCGTGCGTTCAGGGGGTCAGAAAATCAAGCGGGCGGTCAGCGCAGGTTGACCATGGTCGAGAGCACCTGGTCCTGCGTCTTGATCGTCTGGGCGTTGGCCTGGTAGGCGCGCTGCGCGGTCATCATGTTGACCAGCTCGGCCGTGAGGTCGACGTTCGACTCTTCGAGGGCGCCCGAGCGCAGCCCGCCAAACGTGCCGTCGCCCGGCTTGCCCAGCACCGAGGGGCCCGATTCGAACGACTCCACCCAGTTGTTGCCACCCACGGCCAGCAGGCCCTGGGGGTTGCGGAAGTTGGCCAGCGCCACCTGCGCCTCGGCGCGCGTCACGCCGTTGGAGTAGCTGGCCATGACCATGCCGTCGTTGGAGATGTTGATGCTGGTCAGTTCGCCCGAGGCGTAGCCGTCTTGCGTCAGGTCGGCGACGGCGAACTTGCTGCCGAACTGCGTGACGTTGGAGAGGTCGATGTCGACCGGGAAGGGCGCCACCGCCGGTGGGGCAGCGCCAGCGTTGGGGTTGGAGCTGGGCGTGACGGTCAGGCTCAGCTTCGCAGGCGGAACGATCTCGCCCTTTTCATTGAACGTGAGCGTGCCCACTTCCGTGGTCACAGCGGGGTCGAGCGTGTCAAAAACCTTCCATTCATTAGAGCCGCTCTTTTCGAAATACAGGTTCACCGGGGTGGCAACGCCCTGGCTGTCGTAGACGTTGATCGAAGTGCCATAGGTCGAGCGCGGCGTGGCCGCCACGGCGGCCACCGGGGGTGTGGCGGTGGGATCGGCCGCCACGCCGGCGGCCAAATTGGCGCGCGCATCCACATTCAGCGTCGCCTTGATGCTGCCGGTCTGCTTGGCCTGGATGGGGGCGCCGGTCGGGAACGACAGCGGCGTCGCCATCGAAGTGCCCACGCCGGTGGCCGGATCGACCTTGAACCCCATCACCTGCGCGCCGCCGTTGGTCACCACGCTGCCCGCCTTGTCGATCTTGAAGTTGCCAGCGCGGGTGTAGGCCGCCGAGCCGTCGGGCATTTGCAGCCGGAAGAAGCCGTTGCCGTTGATGGCAACGTCCAGGCTGTTGCCAGTGACCGTAAGGTTGCCCTGGCTGAACTGCTGCGCCACGGCCGCCACTTCGACGCCGATGCCGGCGTTCTTGCCGCTGCCGGCACCCATGGTCGAGGCGACCACGTCGGCAAACTCGGTGCGCGAGGCCTTGAAGCCGGTGGTGCCCGAGTTGGCGATGTTGTGGCCGATCACGTCCAGGTTCTTGCTGGCGGCGTTCAAGCCCGAGAGACCTTGTTGAAAACCCATGGTGTGCTCCTGAAGATATAGCTGCTTGCGCTTGCCGGTATTGGGCTGCGGTGCGATTAAAGGATGGACTTGATGGCGCCGTAACTGGCCGAGCCGCCGCGCGCCAATTCGAGCTGCAACGCGCCGTTGCTCATGCTGACGGCGGCGACATGGTCCACCGTGAGCGCGGTGGCCGCGACCGGGGCCTCTCCATTGGCGGCCAGCACCTTGAAGCGCAGAGGCCCGCTGTCCATGTGCCCCGTGCCATCCCACTCGAAGTTGTAGCGCCCTTCCTTGAGTGCGCCGAGGTCGACCATGCCGACCTCCTTGCCGCCCGCGTCGAGCACCTGCACGCGCACGCTCGCGGCGCTGCCGGTCAGGTCCAGCGCGCCATAGCCCTTGGAGGTTTCGGTGTTGAGTGCCAGCGAGTCACCGTCGACCAGCACCTGGCGGCCCACCATGGCACTGCCCTGCACCAGTTGCTGCGATGCAAACTGGCCGACCAGGCCCTTGACGGTTTCGTTGAGCTGCTGGATGCCGGTGACGGTGTTGATCTGCGCGATTTGCGAGGTCATCTGCGCATTGTCCAGCGGGTTCATCGGGTCCTGGTTGTTGAGCTGGGCCACGAGCAGCTTGAGGAAGCGGTCCTGGGCACTGGCCGGGTCGTTGGCGTTGACGTCGCGCGGGCCGGCGGCGCTGGCGGCGTTGGCGCCCGCGGTGTAATCGGTCGATGAGATGGGTGCGGTCATGGCGGGGCTCTTTCGGCGGTCGGGGGCTTATTGGCCCATTTGCAGGGTCTTGAGCAGCAGCGACTTGGCCGTGTTCATGACCTCGACGTTGTTCTGGTATGAGCGCGAGGCCGAGATCATGTTGACCATCTCCTCGACCGCGTTGACGTTCGAATGCGTGACATAGCCCTCGGCATCGGCCGATGGGTGGCTCGGGTTGTGGATGCGCCGGCCCGGAGTGTTGTCCTCCTGAATGGCCTTGACGCGCACGCCCGCCGAGCTGTCCGCGCCCATGGGCGCGGTCTGGAACACGACCTGGCGCGCCTTGTAGGCCTGGCCGTCGGGGCCGGCCACGGCATCGACGTTGGCCAGGTTGCTGGCGACGACGTTGAGGCGCTGCGACTGCGCGCTGACGGCGCTGCCCGAGACGCTGAAGATCGAGAACATCGACATGGCAGGGGGTGCTTTCTAAGACGGCTCACTGGCCCTGGATGGCGCTGAGCATGGTTTTGGCGTTGCCGTTGATGAAGCGCAGCGTGGCCTCGTAGCGCACGGCGTTGTCGACGAAGTTGGCGCGCTCGCGGTCCAGGTCGACGGTGTTGTTGTCCAGGCTGGGCTGGGTCTGTACGGCATAGCCCAGCGCGCCCTCGCCCGCTGCGCCCAGGCGCACCGTGGGCAGGGCCATGTGGTGGGCGTGGGTGGGCGCCGCAGCGCCACGCGACCCGGGGCTGGCACCGCTGTGTGCCTCGCGCATGGCTGCGGCAAAGTTCACGTCGCGTGCCACGTAGCCGGGGGTGTCGGCGTTGGCGATGTTGCTGGCGATGGCCCGCTGGCGCTCGGCGCGCACGAGCAGCGCGCTGCCGTGGAAGTCCAGCTTTTGGGTCATCTTGTCGAGCATGTCGGGCCTTGCGGGAAGGTGGCAGAAGGGACCCACGCTATAGGGCGGTGTCCGGCGTGGGGCAATTATGGAAACGCCGGGTTTTCTCTAAAGGGGAAAGAGCGCGGGGATCGCTGCGCAGTTCGGGGCATCGCCACGGCGTGCGCTTGCCTATATTTGCAGCGGTGAAAGAGCCTGCGCGCTGTGCGCAGGCGTCCGTGGATTTCCTGGAGGCCCCGCCATGCCCGCTCCCCTTGCCTTAGCCGACAACCCCGCCCCGCGCATTGCGCAGCGCGTGCGCACGGCGTTCGTTGTGCTGTCCCTGGGGTGCGCGGTGGCGGCAGCCAATGCGCAGGCGCCGGCCGACCTGGGCCAGGCCACGCAGCAGTGGCTCGATGCGGCGCTGCAGCAGCAGTCCCAGGGCATGCTGCGCATGGAGGTCAGCGTGGGCGCGCTCGACGAGCGCCTGCGCCTGGCGCCCTGCGCGCGCATCGAGCCCTACCTGCCGGCCGGTGCCCGCCTGTGGGGGCGCTCGCGGCTGGGGCTGCGCTGTGTCGAAGGGAGCACGCGCTGGAATGTCTTTCTGCCGCTGACTGTGAAGGCGTTCGGTCCGGCCTGGGTGCTGACCGGCAACGTGGCGTCGGGCGAGGTGCTGACCGAGGCCGACGCGACCGAGACCGAAGTGGACTGGGCCGCCGAGGCGGCCAGCGTCGTAGCCGACCCCGCGCAGTGGGTGGGCCAGGTGGCGTCGCGCCCCTTGCACGCCGGCCAGGCGCTGCGCCAGTCGATGGTGCGCGCGCCCCACCTGTTCCAGGCGGGGGCCCAGGTGCGTGTGGTGGCCGAAGGGCCGGGCTACGCCGTGAGCGGTGGCGGCCAGGCCCTGGTGGCCGGCGCCGCAGGCCAGACTGTGCGCGTGCGCATGGGCAATGGCAAGATCGTCAGCGGTACTGTCGATGAAAATGGAACAGTCACGGCCCAGTTTTGAGCCGCAGACGCATAAAACGCTAAAGTACGCGGGCCACAGGTCGAAAACATTGCTACTGATGCCCCATACCACACGGGGTGGTGGAGAGAGCGATGAAGATAGGTCAAACACCGGAGTTGCCCAGCGCGGCAGTGCAGGCAGGTTCTGCCAAGCAGCAGGCCAAGGCCGCTGCACCCGCAGCCCCAGGGCTTGCCACAGGCGCCGCCGCAGCGGCCGCCACCGCCGGTGTGCCTGTCAGCCTGTCGCGGGCCGCGCTCGCACCTACCGGCCGCACCGCGGGCGACTTTGACGCCGACCGCGTGAAGGCCGTGCGTGCGGCCATCGAGCGCGGCACGTTCAAGGTCGATGCCGGGGCCGTCGCTGACAAGATGCTGGCCAATGCCACGGAGATCCTCTCGCGCGCACGCTCCTGAGCGGACTGCCTGCGTTTTTTTTGATTCTGTGGCCTCGCCATGTCCCTTGAACAAGCCCTGACCGACGTCGAGCAGTCCCTGCAAGCCGTGTCGTCCCGCCTTCTGGCGAACGATGCGCTGGCGCTGGAGCGCAGCAGCGCCCATCTGCGCGCGGCCGTCGCCGGCTTGTCCGCGGTTCTGGCCGGCACGCAGAGGCAGGCGTTGTCGCCCGCGGTGGCGCAGCGCGTGCAGCAGGTGCATGCACAGCTGGCGGCGCAGCGCGAGGGCCTGGCGCGCCTGGCCGCCGCCACGGACCGCCAGGCGGCGGTGGTGTTGCCCTCGGTGCGCGACGACGCCACCTACGCCCAGGCCGTGGGCGTGCGCGCTGTCTCGGGCGCGGGGGCCCGCATCTACCGCTCGGCCAGCTGAAGTCCAGCAGCCGCAGGCCGCAAGGCGGCTTCTTGGGTGGAGTGGGGTGCCCTCAGTGGCTGCGCATCTTGGCGCGCAGCCGCGCAATCGACTGGCTGTGCAGCTGGCACACGCGCGATTCCGTCACGCCCAGCACCGCGGCGATTTCCTTGAGGTTCATGTCCTGCTCGTAGTACATGCCCATGATGTACTGCTCGCGCTCGGGCAGGCCCTCGATGGCCTTGACCAGGGACGCGCGCAGGCGCTGGTCGCGCAGCAGTGCCATCGGGTCGCCCGCGTCGTCGGCCGTGTCATGGCGCTCCAGGAAGCCCTCGTCGTCCTCGCCGTGGCCGCGCGCCATGTCTTCGAGGTACACCAACTGCGTGCCGCGCACCTTGCCCAGCAGGCTTTGGTAGTCCGGCAGCGCCATGCCCAGCTCCGCTGCGATCTCCGACTCGAGCGGGCTGCGGCCGAGTTTCTGTTCCAGGCGCTGCACGGCCTTTTCGATGTCCTTCTGGCTCTTGCGCGAGCTGCGGCTCATCCAGTCGCCCTCGCGCAGCTCGTCGAGCATGGCGCCGCGGATGCGCTGCGTGGCAAAGGTCTCGAACTGCACGCCCTGCGCCACCTCGTAGCGCGACAGCGCTTCGGTCAGGCCGATCATGCCGACCTGGATCAGGTCGTCCAGCTCGACGTTGGGCGGCAGCTTGGCGATCATGTGGTGCGCGAGGCGCCGAACCAGCGGAACATACTGGCGGATCACGGCATCGCGTGCGAGCTGGCCTTTGGCGGTGTACATCACTTCAATGGCTCTGGAAAGAAAAGAGGGGGTGGCCTGCCGCGGGTGCGACCTGCGGCCAGGCGCAGTCCTCGGGGGCGCCGAGCGTGCACGCGTTCTCCAGCAAATGCAAGGCCAGGCGCTGCATGTCGGGTGCGTGGCCGGCCTGCACCACGGTGGTGGCGACGCTCTGGCCCAGGTGGCGTGCTGCGCACTGGCGCACGGCGTTCACCGCGTCATGGCCGTGGCGCTGGAGGTCGCTGTCGTGCGAGGGCACCAGGCAGGCCACGGTGGCGGGCAGGCCGGCATGCAGCGCCAGGAGCTTGAGCTGGCGGTAGCTGTCCACCACGCCCGCCGGGCCGGCCTGCATGGTGAGCAGCGGCGTGACCGCCGTGCCTGTCAGCAGCGGCGATGCCAGGGTGCCGACCGGCGCGTGGAGTACCACCAGGGCGTACTGGCGAAACAGCGGCTGCAGCGCCCGCAGCGGTGCATCCAGAGGGCGGGCCTCGAACGCCAGCATGTCCAGACCGGTCATCGCCGGCAGCACGGCCAGCGACCCGACATCCATGCCAGTGTGGGGGAGGGCATCGTCGCCCCAGGGGGCGCAGGCCAGCAGGTGCTGCAGGCCGGGGGCGTCGTCACTCTCCCGCGCCGTGCCGTCGAGCACCACCACCGGGTGTCCCAGGCGCTGCAGCTGCGCGCACACCTGCCACAGGGTTTCCAGCGCATGCGCATTCCCGCCCTGGCTGGCGACGACCGCCAGGCGCAGCTCGGCCTGCGGCGTGTGGCTGTGCAGGCTGGTGCCTTGGTGCAGGCCGATGTCAAGCATCGACCAGCCCTCTGTCGTGCACCGGCTGGGGCGTGTGAGAGAAAAAGAAGTTCAGGTCGCTGGCCTTGGGGTCGAACGCCGAGCGCGCGGGGGCGCGCATTGACGTGCCCACCAGCTTGTGCGCGTCGGCGGCTTCCCAGTCCTCGGGCACGCGCTGGCCATTGGTCACGCCGCGCAGCACCATCTGGTGGCGGATCAGTGCGTCGATCGAGGGGCCGAGCTTCACCGCCTCGTCCACCTTCGAGAGGATGGCCTGCTGCGATCCATCGGTCTTGAAAGCGGCCAGGGTGTCGTCCAGCGTGTCGCCATGGCAGCCGGCGTTGAGCACCAGCAGCCGGTTGACGTGGGGCAGGTTCAGCACATCGAGCATGTCGCGCTTGCGCGGGTCGCGCGGGGCCACGCCCGTGGTGTCGATGAGCACCATCTTCTTGCCGCCGAGCAGGCCCAGCAGGTCTTGCAGCGCGGCCCGGTCGTGCGCCAGGTGCGCGACGATGCCGAGCATGCGGCCATAGGCGCGCAGCTGTTCGTGGGCGCCCACGCGGTAGGTGTCGAGCGTGATCAGGCCCACGCTGGCGGGGCCGTGGATGCGCGCGCACATGGCGGCCAGCTTGGCGGTGGTCGTAGTCTTGCCCACGCCGGTCGAGCCCACCAGGGCGTAGATGCCGCCTTCCTGGTACAGCGGGCGGGCGCCGGCATCGGTCTTGAGGTTGCGCTCGAGCACCTCCATGAGCCAGCGCACCGATTCGCTGGCGTCGAGCTCATCGGGCAGGCGCTCCAGCACGGCGCGCGCCAGCGCAGGCGAGTAGCCCGCGCGGATCATCTTGAGCATCAGGTTGGACTGGATCGGGTTCTGGCGCGCCTGGCCCAGCCAGGACAGGGTGTTGAACCGGTCCTCGATGAGGTCCTTCATCGACTGCAGCTCTTGCAGCAGCCCGTGCGGGTTCATGCTGGGCGCCATCGCCACGGGGGCGGGTTCGCGGCGGGGCCGGGGAGCGGGCTCGGCCATGAAGGCCGGGCTGGGGGCGGGCGCCGGACGCAGCGGGTTGTGGCGCGCCACCGGCGGCGGCGCTTGCATGACACTGGCTTCGTGGGTGAAGGACGGGGACTGGAATGCCGCCGCAGGCGCGGCTGCGACGGGCTGGGCGGCGCTGCCTTGCAGGGCTTCGTGGCGGCGGCGCAGCATGCGCTCGCGCACATAGTCCTGGAACGACAGGGTGCTCATGGCCAGCTTCTCTGTGTCTTCCTGCACCGGGTTGCGCAAGGGCGCCGGGCGCGGCTGCATCTCGCGCGCTTCGGGCTGCGCGCTGCGCTCTTGGGCGCGGCGTGCCACGGGGCTCGCCGCCTCGGGCGAATCCAGGGCGCTGAGCGCATCTTCGGCCGTGGCCACGACCTCGACGCCGGTGGCGGTGGGGCGGTTGGACAGGATGAGCGTGCCCTCGCCAAAGGCCATGCGGGCCTTGGCCAGCGCCTCGCGGGCGGTCGCTGCGTGAAAGCGTTTGAAGTTCATGCCGAGGCTCCTTTGAGGATGGGCCCGATGCGGATCGTGTGGGTTTCGGGAATTTCACTGTGCGCCAGCACCTGCAGGCGCGGGGCCACGCGGCGCACCAGGCGGGCGATGGCGCCGCGGATCTGGTCGGGCACCAGCAGGCAGGCCGGCAGGCCGATCTCTTCCTGTTTCATGGCCACCTCGGCGGCTTTCTGCGTAAGGATGTCGGCCACGCCGGGGTCGAGCGCCGGCCCCGCGGCATTGCCCAGGGCCTGCACCAGCAGGCGCTCCAGGCCGGGCTCGATGGCGATCACGTTGAGCTCGCGCGTCGGGCCATAGATCTGCTGCACGATGGCCGGCGACAGCGCAATGCGCACGCGCCGCGCCAGCTCCACCGGGTCGGTGATGCTCACGGCATGCTCGGCCAGGGTTTCGATGATGGTGCGGATGTCGCGGATGTGCACCGACTCCTCCAGCAGCAGCTGCAGCACTTTCTGGAACGTTGCGATCGACACCATTTTCGGAACCACTTCTTCAATCAGTTTGGGGGCCAGCTTGGCCACGTGCTCCACCAGTTGTTGGGTCTCTGTGCGGCTGAGCAGCTTGGCGGCTTGGACTTGCATCAAGTGTGACAAATGGGTCGCCATCACGGTTTCCGAATCAACCACGGTAAAGCCCGCCATTTGCGCCGCTTCCTTCTGGCGTTCGTCGATCCAGTGCGCGGGCAGACCGAAGGCCGGGTCGGTGGTGGGCGTGCCGATCAGCGGCGTGGTGATGCCCCCGGGATTGATCGCCAGGTGCATGCCGGGAAAGGCCTCGCCCTCGCCCACGACCACGCCGCGCAGCGTGATGCGGTAGGCGCTGGGCTTGAGTTCGAGGTTGTCGCGCACGTGCACCGGCGGCGGCAGAAAGCCGACCTCCTGCGCGAACTTGCGCCGCACGCCCTTGATGCGCGTGAGCAGGTCGCCCTGGCGCGTTTTGTCGACCAGCGCAATCAGGCGGTAGCCCAGCTCCAGGCCCAGAAGGTCCACGGGCTGCAGGTCGTCCCAAGTGGCTTCGCCGTCGCCCACGGGGGCCATCGGCGCCTCCACTTCGGCAGGTGCTTTCTGGCGCTGCGCGAGCGACCAGGCGGTGTAGGCGAGCAGCGAGCCGACGGCCAGAAACACCACATGCGGCATGCCCGGGATCACGCCCAGCAGGATCAGGATGCCCGCCGTGATGCCGAGCACGCGCGGCGAGGTGAACAGCTGGTGCACGATCTGCTGCCCCATGTCCGAGTCCTTGCCGACGCGCGAGATCACCATGGCCGCCGCGACCGAGATCAGCAGGCCCGGAATCTGCGCCACCAGCGCGTCACCCACGGCCATCAGGATGTAGGTGTCGGCCGCCTTGCCGGCCGACAGGCCGTGCTGCAGCATGCCGATGGCAAAACCGCCGACGATGTTGATGACAAGGATCAGCATGCCCGCCACCGCATCGCCGCGCACGAATTTGGAGGCGCCGTCCATCGAGCCGAAGAAGTTGGCTTCTTCGGCCACCTCGGCGCGCCGGCGCTTGGCTTCTTTCTCGTCGATCAGGCCCGCGTTCAGGTCGGCGTCCACCGCCATCTGCTTGCCGGGCATGGCGTCGAGCGTGAAGCGCGCCGACACTTCGGCAATGCGCTCCGCGCCTTTGGTGATCACGATGAAGTTGATCACCACCAGGATGGCAAAC
The DNA here is from genome assembly GCF_012931925.1 of Acidovorax sp. SRB_24. Lineage (NCBI taxonomy): Bacteria > Pseudomonadati > Pseudomonadota > Betaproteobacteria > Burkholderiales > Comamonadaceae > Acidovorax > Acidovorax sp. SRB_24. The sequence goes on along the minus strand of NZ_MWOM01000027.1, from coordinate 4,973 downwards.
ACGATCAGGCCCACCGCGAAATTGCCGCCGATCAGGAAGTGGCCAAAGGCCTCGATCACCGCACCGGCCGCGCCCGGGCCGGTGTGGCCTTCGAGCAGCACGACCCGGGTCGAGGCCACGTTGAGCGACAGGCGCATCAGCGTGCTCAGCAGCAGCACCGACGGGAAGGCGGCAAAGTCCAGCGGTTTGAGCATGTAGGCCGCCACCATCATCACCATCAGCGCCACGGCGATGTTGATGGTGAAAAAAGTATCGAGCAGCCAGGTGGGGATCGGCAGCACCATCAGTGCCAGGATGGCCACCACCAGCAGCGGCGCCGACAGGCCCTGCACCGCGGCGGCGTGGGTGCCCGCGAAGCGGCGGGCAGAGTTCAACGAGAAATTCATGGCGGCGTGTCTCGGTGCGCTGGCTTGTGGTGCGGGTCCAGCTCGGGGGGGACATAGGGATCGGCCAGCGTGTCGGGCATGCGGCCCTCTCCGCGCAGGGCGGCCTTCAGGCGGTAGACATAGGCCAGCACCTGCGCCACGGCGGTGTAGAGCGTGGCGGGAATCGGTTGGTCGAGTTCGGCGTGCGCGTACAGCGCGCGCGCCAGCATCGGCGACTGCAGCACGGGCACGCCGTGCGCGGTCGCGAGCTCGCGGATCTTCATGGCGATCAGGTCCGTGCCCTTGGAGACCACCTGCGGCGCGCCCATGGACTGGTCGTCATAGCGCAGGGCCACGGCGTAGTGGGTCGGGTTCATGACCACGAAGTCGGCCTTGGGAACGGCCGTGACGCTGGCGCCATCGGCAATCTCGCGCTGGCGCTGGCGCATGCGGCCCTTGGTCTGCGGGTTGCCGTCGGATTCCTTGTGCTCCTGCTTGACTTCCTCGTGGCTCATCTTGAGGCGCGACTTGAAGAAGAACGCCTGCAGCGGCACGTCGACCAGCGCCACCAGAAATACCACCAGCAACAGCAAGGCCATGCCCGAGGTCAGCCAGCCGGCCACCTGGCGAATGGCCAGGGGCGAGGGTTGCAGCACCAGCATGGCGACCTGGTCCAGGCTGCTGCCCAGGTAATTCCAGGCGACGGCGGAGAGCACGCCGGTCATCAGCACCATCTTGGCCACATTGGCCATCTGCTGCTTGGAAAAGAGATTGGCCGCCCCCGCGAGCGGATTGAGGCGGTTGAACTGTGGCGTGATCGGCTTGAAGCTCCACACCCAGCCGCCCGCGCCAATGGCGCTCACCAGCGCCGCCGTGCCGGTGAGAAACGCAAACAGCGCGCTGGCCAGCAGGCCCAGCACGGCCATGCTCTGCAGCCGCGTGAGCATGGCGCCTGGCGAGCGCACGGTGGTGGCGTCGAACACCAGCTGCTGGCCCATGGCCCGCTGCAGGTGCTCCAGCAGGGCCGGTGCCAGCACCAGCATGCAGGCCGCGCCCGTGCCCAGAATCGCCAGGTGCGAGAGGTCGCGCGAGCGCGCCGCCTGGCCGTCGGTGCGGGCCTTCTGGAGCTTGCGCTCGGTGGCGGGGAGGTTTTTATCTTGGCTCGATTGCATGGGGGCGCGACGTCTTCTGTCGTGCCATTGTCCCGAGCCACCTGTGAATCTAAAGCCCGATAAGAGGGCCTGCGGGGCGCCTATTCAAAACCAAAACGCGCGCCCCGTCTGCAGCCTGTGCGATTTTAAAACCCGAGGCTGGCCAGCAGGTCGTCCACCTGCGACTGGTCGGTGACCACGTCCGCCGTTTTTTCGGGGTTGACCACGGGGCCCGCCAGGTGCGCGCGCGGCGCTTCCGCCGGTGCCGCAGCGACGGGCGTGGGCGCGGTCTGGATCACCAGCTGCACCAGTTGCTGCTCGATGGTGGCGGCCAGCGTCACCACGCGGGCGATCACCTGGCCCGTGAGGTCGTGGAAGTCCTGCGCCATCATGATTTCGGTCAGGTGCTCGTCGGTGGCCTTGGCCACCTGCCCCACATCGCTGAGAAAATTCATGATTTCGCCCGAGGCCACGGCTCTTACGGGGTCTTGCACCAAGGCCGTCGTGACGCGGCGCGTCTCCGCGGCGAGGTGGTCGTGTTGCACCTTGGCCTGCTCGACACGGCCCAGCACCTTTTCGGCGGCTTCGCCCGTGAGCCGGGCGATGTACGACAGCCGGCTCTGGGCATCGGGCAGCTCGCCCATGGTGCCGCGCAGCTGGTCGGTGTAGCCCAGCTCGTTGAGGGTGTCGTGCAGCTGGCGCGTCAGGATCCCGATCTTCTGGTGCACATCGATCGGGTCGGGCGCGGGAGGGGAGAGGCTGGCGTCCATGGCGTTCTACAAGCCCAGCTTCTTGATGATCAAGGTGACTTTTTCTTCCAAGGTGGCCTTGGTGAACGGCTTGACGATGTAGCCTGCCGCGCCGCCCTGGGCTGCGGCCACGATGTCTTCCTTGCGCGCTTCGGCGGTCACCATGAGCACGGGCAGGTGCTTGAGTTTTTCATCGCCCTTGATTTCGGTCAGCAACTGGAAACCGTTCATGTTGGGCATGTTGATGTCGGTCACGACGAAGTCGAACTTGCTGTTGCGCAGCTTGTGCAGGGCGACGACGCCGTCTTCTGCCTCATCGGCGTCGGCGAAACCGCTTTCCTTGAGCAGGTTGCGCACGATGCGCCGCATCGTGGAGAAGTCGTCAACGATCAGAAAGCGAAGGGCTGTGGCCACGTGGGACCCTTTCGGTCGAAAATTACGGTGTGCATTGTCATGGGGTGCCGCGGTTGTGACAAGTGGTTACTTTTAGCTCCCGGAGGGAGGATTGTCCGGCTTTTCAGCGGGCAATTGTGCCGTGGGGGCGATGGGGGGCGCCTGGCCCAGCAATCTTTCTTCCGCCTCGCGCGTCAAAACCGTGATCGTGATGCGCCGGTTGACCGGTGCGCGCGGGGTGTCGGGCTCCAGCAGATGGCTGGCGGCCAGGCCCACGACGCGGCCCAGCTTGGCGTCGGGCATGCCGGCGGCCACCAGCTCGCGGCGCGAGGCGTTGGCGCGGTCGGCCGACAGCTCCCAGTTGCTGTAGCCGCGCTCGCCATTGCCATAAGGCGCGGCGTCGGTGTGGCCCGCCAGGCTGATGCGGTTTTCGACCCCGCCCAGCGCCGCACCAATCTCGCGCAGGATGTCGCGCATATAGGGTTTGACCAACGCGCTGCCGCTGTCGAACATGGGCCGGTTCTGCTCGTCCACGATCTGGATCTGCAAGCCGTCGGGCGTCACATCGATGCGGATCTGCGAGCGGTATTCGTTCAGGCGCGGGGTCTGCGTGATGATCGTTTCGATCCTGCTGCGCAGCGTTTTGATGCGCGCCGCGTCCTGGCGCGCCATTTCGGCGCGCGCCGTGTCCGGGTTCATGCGCCTTTGCTTGTCCACGTCCGAGTCCGAGCGCCGCACCTGGCCGTGCACCTTGCTCAGGTCGTTGCCGCCGCCCGGAATCACGCTCGAACTGTTGCCCGCGCCGTTGCCGCCCGTCATGGCCACCTGCAGCGGCGCATTGAAATAGTCGGCAATGCCTTGCAGCTCGCCTTTTGCGGTCGAGCCCAGCAGCCACATCAGCAGAAAGAAGGCCATCATTGCCGTCACAAAGTCGGCATAGGCAATCTTCCAGGCGCCGCCATGCGGGGCGTGACGTCCCTTCTTGACGCGCTTGACGATGATGGGCTGGAGCTTTTTCTCGGCCATGGTGCGAAACGGTGCGGATCGGAGCGCTTACTTCTTGCCGCGCACGTGGCTTTCGAGTTCGACGAAGCTCGGCCGGTCGGCCGAGAAGAGCACCTTGCGGCCGAATTCGATGGCCGTAGCCGGGTTGTAGCCTTGCATGCTGGCCAGCAGCGTGGTCTTGATGCACTGCAGCTCTTTGGCCGCGTCCTCGGTCTTTTGCTCGACCAGGCCGCCCAGCGGCTCGACGATGCCGTAGGCCAGCAAGATGCCCAAAAAGGTGCCCACCAGCGCCGAGCCGATCATGCCGCCCAGCACCGACGGCGGCTGGCCCACGGAGCCCATGGTGTTCACCACCCCCAGCACGGCGGCAATGATGCCGAAGGCGGGCAGCGCGCCCGCCAGCCGCGCCAGCGCCGCCACGGGCGCGTGCGCCTCGTGGTGGTGGGTTTCGATCTCGCTGTCCATCAGCGACTCGATCTCGTGTGCATTCAGGTTGCCCGACACCATCATGCGCAGGTAGTCGGTCATGAACTCGATCACATGGTCGTCCGAGCCCACCGTGGGGTATTTTTTGAAGATTTCCGACTCGTGCGGCTCTTCCACGTCCTTCTCGATCGCCATCAACCCCTCTTTGCGGGCCTTTTGCAGGATGTCATAGAGCATCGCCATCAGCTCCATGAAGCGTGTCTTGGTGTACTTCGATCCCTTGAGTGCCATGGGCATGGCTTTCAGCGTGGCCTTGAGCACCTTGGGCTGGTTGTTGACCACGAAGGCCCCCAGCGCGCCGCCCAGAATGGTGACCAGCTCGAAGGGCAGCGCCTTCAGGATCACGGCAATGTTGCCGCCGTGCAGCACATACATGCCGAAGATGCAGCCGAGGCAGACGATGTAACCAATGATGACGAGCATGCTGAAGACGTGGTGAACGGCCTGGAATAGAAGGCGCGGGCACTCCCCGCAAACCGCTAAATGTATCGGATTGCTGCAGCGCGCCAGCCGCCGCCGTGCCCTACGGCACTTTCAGTGCGCCATGAGCAATAAAGGTCAAATCGGCCTCTGGCGCTTATGCAGTAAGCGCTGACAGCTCCTGAATTCATACCGCGTATCAGCCGCTGGGTGTGCTGCCTGGGGCGAAGCGTTTACTTCAGCAGCGCCAGCACGCCCTGCGGTATCTGGTTGGCCTGGGCCACCATCGCCGTGCCGGCCTGCTGCAGGATCTGGGCGCGCGACAGATTGGCGGTTTCTTGCGCGAAGTCGGCGTCCAGGATGCGGCTGCGCGCGGCCGACATGTTCTCGGAAGAGGTATTCAG
>NZ_MWOM01000009.1:85404-99536 GCF_012931925.1 Acidovorax sp. SRB_24 | reverse complement strand
TCTGCGGTCCATACAGCGAAGCAAAGAAAAGTACCTCGCCCGCCGGGGCGAGACCCGGCCTCCACCCTCAGCAAAACGCACACCGCTAATCCACAAATCACCAACCAAAATAAGCGCCAAATCAGCCTCTAGCCCTTATCCACAAAGCGCAAGCAGCTATCAAAAAAAGCAAAGAACATGAAAAACCGCCCCGAAGGGCGGCGGCATGCACCGGGCCAGCGCGCGCCTCAGGGCTTCACGTAGTCCGAGACCACCTTCCAGCGCCCATCCTGGATCTGCGAGAGGCGGCTGAGGTTGTTGCCCAGGCGCTTTTGCGGGCCGAAGGTACCCTCGGCGCTGCCGAAGATGTCGGGCGGGATGACCATGGTGTCCATGGCCTTGATGAAGCTGTCGGTGTTCAGATTGGGGCCGGCCTTTTGCGCCGCGCGGATGAAGGCATCGATCAGCGTGTAGCCATAGACCGAGAACACCGTCGGGTCTTCATTGAATTTGGTCTGGTACTTGTTGGCCCAGAAGCGCAGGGGCTGCGAGGCCTCGTCCAGGTAGGGGTTCTGCACCGTCATGGTGGCGTAGAGGCCGTCCATGGGCTTGCCGCCGAGCTTGTGGATCAGGTCGGTGTAGGCCGCGCTCGAACCCAGGAACGTGGGGTTGAAGCCGGTCTTGCGCGCCTCGCCGATGGTGCCGATGGTCTCGCGGATGATGGTGCCCAGGATCACGAAGTCGCAGCCGGCGGCCTTCATCTTGGCGACCTGCGACGAGAAGTCGGTGGCGCCGCGCTTGAACGAGGTCTTCTCGGCGTACTCCATGCCGAGCGTCTTGAGCGCCGCCTCGCCGCCGCGCAGCACCTCCAGGCCGAATTCGTCGTCCTGGTAGATGGTGCAGACCTTCTTGGCGTTCTTTTCCTTGATGAGGTGCGGCGCCGACAGGCGGATCTGGTCGTAGTAGGTGGCGGCAAACGAGTACTTGAGGCGGTTGAACGGCTCGTACATCTCGCGCGCGGCCGTGACCGGGAAGAAGTTGATGACGTTCTTGGAGAACTGCACCGGCATGGCGGCCATGTTCTGCGCCGTGCCCAGGTGGCCCACCATCATGAAGATCTTGTCCTGGTTGACCAACTTTTGCGCGGCCAGCACGGCGCGTTTGGGGTCGTAGCCCGAGTCTTCCACCAACAGCTTGATCTTGCGGCCGTTCACGCCGCCCTGTTCGTTGGCCTCGTCCACGCGCAGCGTCATGCCCAGACGGATCTGCTTGCCAAAACCCGCCAGCGGCCCCGACAGGTCCTGGATCGAGCCGAGCGTGATCGTGTCCTTGGTCACGCCCTGCGAGGTCTGGGCCTGGGCCGGGGCAGCGGTGGCCGCTGCGGCGGCGGCCAGCGCCAGGGCGGCAATGTGGTGGCGTTTCATGGCAATATCTCCTGCGGTTGAAGAATCGTTACAAGGCGCTGGCGCTCCCCGGCCCTGCGCGTTTTTGCGGAGGGGCGGCGCCGTCAGCGGTACATCGCATCCACCTGCTCGGCGTACTTTTGCTGCACCAGCCGGCGCTTGAGCTTCATGGTCGGCGTCAGCTCCTCGTCCTCGGCCGAGAGCTGGGTGTCGAGCAAGAAGAATTTCTTGATCTGCTCGACCCGCGCGAACTGGGCATTGACGCGGTCGATCTCGGCCTGGATCAGCGCCTGCACCTCGGGCGTGCGCGTGAGGCTGGCGTAGTTGGAAAACGGCACGTCGTGGTCCTGCGCGTACTTCTCGACGTTCTCGTGGTCGACCATGACGATGGCCGTGAGGTAGGGGCGCGCGTCGCCAATGACCACCGCGTCGGTGATGTAGGGGCTGAACTTGAGCGCGTTTTCGAGCTCGCTCGGCGTGATGTTCTTGCCGCCGGCCGTGATGATGATGTCCTTCATGCGGTCGACGATGCGGAAAAAGCCATCGGCGTCCTGCGTGCCCACGTCGCCCGTGTGCAGCCAGCCTTCCGGGTCGATGGTTTCGGCGGTTTTCTCGGGCAGGTTCAGGTAGCCCTTGAACACATTCGGGCCGCGCACCAGGATCTCGCCCGTGTCCAGGGCGAGGCGCACCTCGTTGAAGCTGGCCGCCGGACCGATCGAGCCGGGCTTGATGCGGCTGGCCGGCACGCCGGTGGCGGCGCCGCAGGTCTCGGTCATGCCCCAGACTTCGAGCATGGGCACGCCCAGCGCCAGGTACCACTGGACCAGCTCGGGCGAGATCGGGGCCGCGCCCGTCACCAGAAAGCGCGCGCGGTGGATGCCGATGAGCTTGCGCACGTTGTCGAGCACCAGCCGGCGCGCCAGCCAGAACTGCGCCTTCAGGCCCGCGCCCACGGCCTCGCCCGCCAGCACGTGCTCGGCAATGCGCGTGCCCACGCCCATCGCCCAGCGGTAGGCGGCCTGCTGCAGCGGGGTCGACTCCTTGAGCGCGATCATCACGCCGGAGTAGAACTTCTCCCACACGCGCGGCACGGCGGTGACGATGGTGGGCGCGATCTCGCGCACGTTCTCGGGCACGGTGTCGGGGTTCTCGACGAAGTTGAGCTTGCAGCCGGTGTAGAGCGAGAAATATTCGCCGCCCATGCGCTCGGCAATGTGGCACAGCGGCAGAAAGCACATGGCCTCGTCCTGGTCGCTGCGCGCGATCAGCGTGTTGTAGCCGCGCACGGTGTAGACCAGTCCGGCGTGCGTGTGCATCGCGCCCTTGGGCTTGCCCGTGGTGCCCGAGGTGTAGACGAGGATGGCCAGGTCGTGCGGCTGGCAGGCGTCGGAGCGGCGCATCAGCTCGCCCGGGTGCGCCTGATTCCAGTCGCGGCCCAGCGCGCGCAGCGCATCGAGCGACAGCACGCCGGGGTCGCCGAGGCTGTGCAGGCCCTTCATGTCGAACACGATGATCTTGCGCAGCAGCGGCAGCTGCGCGCGCACGGCCAGCGCCTTGTCGAGCTGCTCGTCGTTTTCGACCAGCAGCACGGTGGTGCGCGAGTCCGCGCACAGATAGTGAACCTGGCTGGCGGCGTCGGTGGGGTAGATGCCGTTGGAGACACCGCCGCAGGCCAGCACCGCCAGGTCGGCCAGCACCCATTCGATGACGGTGTTGGACTGGATGGACGCGCATTCGCCCGGCGCGAAGCCGAGCGCGCACAGGCCGCCGGCGATCTCGCGCACCGCCTCGGCCGTCTGGTCCCAGGTCCAGCTGCGCCAGATGCCGAGTTTCTTCTGCCGCATCCACACCTGCGGGCCGCGCTGCTGCACGCCGGCCCAGAACAGCGCCGGCAGGGTCTCGCCCGGCAGCACGCTCGCGTGCATCGGCTGGATGTGCGACAGGTCCCAGAGGTTAGACATGGGCCTCCTGGAGTGTGGGGGGCGGCGCGGCGCGGCGGGCGGGGAGCGGCATGGGGCTACCTCCAGTTCTTCTTTTTCTTCCAGCGCCGCTCGCCGCGCACGCCGGCGTCCTTCATGCCCAGGTAGAACTCCTTGATGTCGTCCTTCTCGCGCAGCACGTCGCAGGCGCCTTCCATCACCACGCGGCCGTTTTCGAGCACGTAGCCGTAGTCGGCGGCGTTGAGCGCCATGTTGGCGTTCTGCTCGACCAGCAGCATGGTCGTGCCGTGCTCGCGGTTGATGCGCACGACGATCTCGAAGATCTCCTTGGTGAGCTTGGGGGACAGGCCCAGGCTGGGCTCGTCGAGCAGGATCAGCCGCGGTGCGGCCATGAGCGCGCGCGAGATCGCCAGCATCTGCTGCTGCCCGCCCGAGAGCAGGCCGGCGTCCTGCGCGGCGCGCTCTTGGAGGATCGGGAAGTAGCCGTAGACGCGCTCGAGGTCGCGCGCCACGGCGTCGCGGTCGCTGCGCGTGTAGGCGCCCATCAGCAGGTTCTCGCGCACCGAGAGCAGGGCAAACGCCTCGCGCCCCTCGGGCACATGCACGAGGCCGCGGCGCACGATGGCGGCGGGGTCGTGCGCAGTGATGTCGGCGCCCTCGAATTCAATGTTGCCCTTGCGCGGGTCGATGATGCCGGAGATGGTTTTCAGGATGGTCGTCTTGCCCGCTCCGTTGCTGCCCAGCACGGCGGCGATCTCGCTCGGCTGCACCTGCAGGCTCACGCCGCGGATGGCCTTGATCGGGCCGTAGGCGCTCTCGACGTTCTGCAGCCGCAGCAGCGGCGGCGCGGGCTGGCCCGGCACCGGCGCGGCGGCGGCGCGGGCCAGGCGCACGGAGGGCAGCGCGGCGCGGTTCATGGCGCGCTCCGGAGGGGGGCCGTGCCGGGCGGGCGGCGCAGGCTGCTGACGTCGTCGATGCTGCCCAGGTAGGCCTCGGCCACGCGCGGGTGCGCCTGCACCTCTTGCGGCGTGCCCAGCGCCACCACCTCGCCTTGGTTCATGGCCAGCACGCGGTCGGAGACGCGCGAGACCAGGGCCATGTCGTGCTCGACCATCAGCACCGTGATGCCCAGGTCCTGGCGGATGTCCTGGATCCAGAACGCCATGTCGTCGGTCTCCTCGGTGTTCAGGCCCGACGAGGGCTCGTCGAGCAGCAGCAGTTCGGGCTCGGTGCACAGCGCGCGCGCCAGCTCGACCACCTTGCGCACGCCGTAGGGCAGGCCCGCCACCAGCGTGTCGCGGTGGTGCTGCAGGTCGAGGAATTCGATCACCTCCTCGGCCTTGGTGCGCGCGCGGATTTCGGCGGCGCGCACGCGCGGCGTGAACAGCAGGTCGGACCAGAGGCCGGTTTCGCGGCGCCGGTGGCGGCCGATCAGCAGGTTGTGCAGCACGCTCGCGTGCTCGAACAGCTCGATGTTCTGGAAGGTGCGCGCAATGCCCAGGCCGGCGATGCGGTGCGGCGGCTGCTGGGTCAGCGCCACGGCGCCGCCCGCGCCGGCGTAGACCATGCTGCCGCTGGTGGGCGTGTAGAGGCGGCTGATAAGGTTGAACACCGTGGTCTTGCCGGCGCCGTTGGGGCCGATGAGCGTGAAGACCTCGCCGCGGCGCACGTCAAAGCTGACGTCGTTGACCGCCAGCACGCCGCCAAAGCGCACGCTGAGGCCTTGGGCGCTGAGCAGGATGTCGTCGGTCATGGTGGAAACGGTGCCGGTCATTTCAGTTGTCCATAGCGCTGCGCGCCGCCCACAGCCCATGAAACTGGAGCGGCCCCAGCCAGTGCCCCGGCGCAAGGGCCGCCCCGCCGCGCTGGGGGCGTCCCCCTCCCGCATCGCGCAGCGAGGCGAGAGAGGGGGAAGGCGCGAAGCGACTCAGGGGGGGCTTCATCTCAGTCTGTCCGATTTCTGGAACGACTTCTGGCGCTTGAACAGGCCCTGGCGGTAGAACGGGAACACCTGCAGCCAGGTGCGCACCTTGAGCCAGCGGCCATACAGCCCCATGGGCTCGAACAGCACAAAGGCCACGAGCACGGCGCCATAGACCACGCCCTGCAGGCCCGGCGCCTGACCCACGGCGGCGGGCAGCCAGTCCTTGCCGAGCGCAATCGCCTGCGGCATGGCGATCAGGAAAAGCGCGCCCAAAAAAGCCCCATGCACGGAGCCAAGCCCGCCGATCACGATCATCAGCAGCAGGTCGATGGACTGCAGGATGCTGAACTGGTCGGGCGAGATGAACTGCAGCTTGTGCGCATACAGCGCCCCGCCCAGGCCGGCCAGTGCGGCGGACAGCGCAAACGACAGCGTCTTGTAGCGTGCCAAGTGGATGCCCATGCTCTGCGCCGAAATCTCGGAGTCGCGGATCGCGACAAAGGCGCGCCCGGTGGGCGAGCGCAGCAGGTTCAGGATGCCGAGCGTGCAGGCGATGGCCAGCACCAGGCACAGCAGGTAGAACGAGGCGGTCGATTCAAGCGTCCAGCCCAGCAGCGCGGGCGGCGCCACGTGTATGCCGGCGTTGCCGCCGGTCACGCTCTCCCAGCGGGCAAAGCCTTCCTCGACGATGAAGCCGAACGCCAGCGTCGCCATGCCCAGGTAGATGCCCTTGACGCGCAGCGCCGGCAGCCCCACCACCACGCCCACGGCCGCCGACAGCCCCGCCGCGCAGGCCAGCGCCAGCACAAACGGCCAGCCCATGCCGGTCAGCACCGCCTGCGTGTACGCCCCGACGCCCAGAAAGGCCGCGTGCCCGAGCGAGAACTGCCCGGTGAACCCCGCCAGCAGCATCAGCCCGAGCCCGACGATGGCGTAGATGAGCACGAAGCTCAGCTGCGCAAGCCAGTACTCAGGCATCCAGAGCGGCGCGCTGGCGAGCAGCACGAGCAGCAGCCCATACCAGAAGGTGTAGCCGCTGTGCTTGGCCAGGCGCAGGTCCTGCGCATAGGTGGTCTTGAAGAGGAAACGCATTTCAGCGGCCGTGCCCGGTGGGGAAGGGTGTCATGTCGTCAGACTTTCTTGCGCAGCGCGCCGCCGAACAGGCCGTTGGGCCGCACCATCAGCATGAGCAGCACGACGAGGTAGGCGGCGATGTCCTTGAAGCCATCGGGCAGGTAGAAGCCCGACAGCGATTCGACGGTGCCGATCACCAGGCCGCCGACGATGGCGCCCGGCAGGCTCGCGAAGCCGCCCACCACGGCGGCCGGAAAGGCCTTGAGCCCGATGAGCCCCATGTTGGCGTGCACGAAGGTGATGGGGGCCAGCAGCAGGCCGGCCACCGCCGCGACGGCCGCCGCCAGCGCCCAGACCAGGCCGTTCAGGCGCTGCACCGGAATGCCCATGTAGTAGGCCGCGAGCTGGTTTTGCGCCGCCGCCTGCATGGCCACGCCCAGGCGGCTGTAGCGGAACAGCGCAAACAGCAGCGCGCAGAGCACGGCGGTGGCGCCGATCACCACCAGCTGCTCGGCGCTCAGCACCAGCCCGGCCAGATTGAACGACTGGTCTTTGTAGGGCACGGGCAGCGCGTGCGTCTCGGTGCCGATGCCGGGGATCATGGTGACCAGGCCGCGCAGCACGTAGCCAATGCCAATCGTCAGCATGACAATGGAAAACGCCGGCTGGCCCAGGATGGGGCGCACGATGAAGCGCTCCAGCGCCGCACCAAACACCCCCATGGCGGCAATGCTGGCCAGCACCGCCACCCAGAACGGAAAGCCCATCAGCGTCATCAGTGCCAGGCCGCAGAAGGCGCCCAGCATCATGAGTTCGCCCTGCGCAAAGCTCACGGTTTCGGTGGCCTTGTAGATCAGCACGAAGCCCAATGCAATCAGTCCGTAGATGCATCCCTGGGAAATGCCGCTGACCAACAATTGCACGAGTTGCACGCAGAACTCCTAGAATTTACGAAGCGTCTGCTTCGCACAATTAATGATGGTGGCATGCCACGCCCGCCGCACTTGGTGCTAACCCTGGCCGCCGCAGGCGGGCGGTGACGGCCCCGGAAATTGAACCAAAACACGCGCTTTCGCTTGCGGGGTATGCGCAAGCAGCTATTTATTCAGGAGCAACCGGTTGCGCCGCAGACCGGCTTCGCCTCCGCCATGCAGGAACACCTCGATGCCCTTCACCCCCACTGCACCCCCCGCGTTCGAGGACGAATTCGTGGCGGGCCTGAAAAGCGTCTTTGAGGAAAAGATCCCGTTCAACCAGTTGATCGGCCTCCAGATCGGGGAGCTGTGCGCCCAGTACGTCACGGCGCGCATCGACATGCGGCCAGAGCTGGTGGGCCACTTCGTTCACCAGCGGCTGCACGGCGGCGTGATCAGCGCTGGGCTCGACGCCATGGGCGGCCTGGCGGTGATGGCCGCCATCGGCGCGCGGCACATGGACGAGGCGCCCGCGCAGCGCCTGCAGCGCTTTGGCAAGCTGGGCACCATCGACCTGCGCGTCGACTATTTGCGCCCCGGCATCGGCAGCCATTTCGGGCTGCGCGCCGAGGTGCTGCGCCTGGGCTCGCGCGTGGCCAGCACGCGCATGGAGTTCATGGGGCCGGACGGCGTGCTCATGTCCACGGCGGCAGCGGCGTATATCGTCTCCTGAGCGCCGGCATTCTGTGCGCTTCTGCAAATCGTGCAAGCGCATGCAACCAACGAGCGATTTGGTTACCAATCTTTCCTAATGCCGGTAAATTTTCTGCGGGGGTCTTCCTACCATCGTCCTTTTTCAAGGAGATCCGATGGCTGTGCAGAACCCCTTTTTTGGCAAGCGTGAACCCGAGCCCTTCCAGCCCCGCCACAGCACGGTCATGCCCAGCGGTCTGAGCAGTGCGGCGCCCAGCGCCGCTGCTGCAGCGGTGCCCGCCAGCGCCAAGGCGCCGGCCGAGAGCGGGGGCAGCAAGCTCACCGTGGGCCCCAACATCAAGCTCAAGGGCGTCGAGATCACCGATTGCGACACCCTGGTGGTCGAGGGCATGGTCGAGGCCACGATGGATTCGCGCGTCATCCAGATCGCCGAGCAGGGGGCCTTCCGCGGCTCCGCCGAGATCGACATCGCCGAGATTCATGGCGAATTCAACGGCACGCTCACCGTGCGCCAGAAGCTGGTGATCTTCAGCACCGGCCGGGTCAGCGGCAAGATCCGCTACGGCAAGCTGGTGGTCGAAGAGGGCGGCCAGCTCTCGGGCGAGATCGAGGTCGGTGTTGTGGGCAGCGGCAGCGCGAACGCCCGCCCCGCCAGCCCGCGTCCCGCCGATGTGGCGGCCGCCGTGGCCGCCTGAAGACGCTGCGAGGCGGCCACCGTCCTTTGCGCATCGGTTGCACGACGGACGGGATGCAGCCTTCCAGGCCGCACCCGCCACCGAGGCCCCAAGCATGGGGCCTTTTTTGATTTATAAAAAGCAATCGATTGCTTCAATGAATCGGCTCTGCTATCTTTTCGGCCATGCCGAAAAAAAGCCGAACTCTCCCATTGCCCCCGGCGGGTGCCGCCCCTGTTGCCGCGGCCGATGCCTCGCCCGTGCCCCGGACCCGGCCGGCCCGCGGGCCCCGCGCCGGCGCCCTGGCGGCACCCGAAGCCGCGCCCGCGCGCCCGCGGGGCCGCCCGCGCAAGACCGACTCCGACCTCGATGAAGGCAACCGCCGCCGCTTGGTGATCGAAGGCGCGGCGCGGCTGTTCCGCACCCAGGGGTTCGACGCCACCAGCACGCGCGACATTGCCGCCGCCGCCGGCATGCGCAGCGGCTCGCCCTTCTACCACTTCGAAAGCAAGAATGCGCTGCTCTGCGTGGTGATGCAGGAGGGCATGGCGCAGGCCACGCACAGCCAGCAGGCGGCCCTGCAACGCCTGCCGGCCGGTGCCTCGGCACGCGAGCGCTTGCGCGCGCTGGTGCGCAACCACTTCGAGGTGCTGCTGGGCCCGAACGCCGATTTCATCCCGGTGATGCTGTACGAGTGGCGCTCGCTCAACGACGGGCAGCGCCAGGACATCGACCTGGTCAAGGACGCCTACGAGGACGAATGGATGCCGGTGCTGCAGGCGCTGCACGCCGAAGGCAGCCTCAAGGCCAATCCGGCCACGGCGCGGCTGTTCATTTTTGGCGCGCTGAACTGGTCGGTGCAGTGGTTCAATGCGCGCGGTGCGCTGTCGATCGACGGCCTGACCGAGCAGGCCCTGGCGCTGTTCATCGGAGACGCATGATGGACCACGGGGGTGTGGGGACGCGCTGCCCCCGGATGCGCAGGGCAACAAGGGGGAGCCATGACGCCTTTTGAGTCCCGCTGGAATCCCGAGGCACCGGTCGCGCAGCAGCGCCGGGCCGCCATGCTCGAGCGCTTGGACGCGCTGCGCGCGCTCGAGCGCCGCGCGGCCGACGCCTCGGCTCGGTCGCTGCCGGTGTTCGAGCGGCGCGGCCAGCTGCTGCCGCGCCAGCGCGTGGCCCTGCTGCTCGATGCGGGGGCGCCGTGGCTGCCGCTGGCGCCGCTGGCGGGCTACCTGCACGATGTCAAAGACCCCGACATATCCGTGCCCGGCGGCGGCGTGGTCGCGGGCATTGGCTGGGTGTCCGGCGTGCGCTGCATAGTCGTGGCGAGCGACTCGGGCATCGAGGCGGGCGCGATCCAGCCGCTCGGGCTGGAGAAGATCCTGCGCCTGCAGGACATCGCGCTCGAGAACAAGCTGCCCTTCCTGCACCTGGTCGAGAGCGCCGGCGCCAACCTCATGCGCTACCGCGTCGAGGGCTTCGTGCACGGCGGCGCCCTGTTCCGCAACCTCGCGCGCCTGTCGGCGGCGGGCATTCCGGTCATCACCGTGCAGCACGGCTCGGGCACGGCGGGCGGCGCTTACATGCCGGGCCTGTCGGACGTGGTGATCCTGGTGGCGGGCCGCTCGCGCGCCTTCCTGGCCGGCCCGCCGCTGCTCCAGGCCGCGACGGGCGAGATCGCCACCGAAGAAGAGCTGGGCGGTGCGCTGATGCACGCCACCATTTCGGGCCTGGGCGAATACCTGGCGCAGGACGACCGCGAGGCCATCGGCATGGCGCGCGGCGTGGTCGCGCGCCTGGGCTGGCGGTCCGCGCTGCCTGCCGCGGAGAACGTTGCCGCGCCGACGCTCGCCGGCGATGACCTGCTGGGCCTGGTGGCCGACGACCTGCGCCAGCCCGTGGACATGCGCGAGGTGATGGCGCGCCTGGTCGATGGCTCGCAGCTGCTCGAATTCAAGGCCCTGTACGGCGCCGCCACGGTGTGCGCGCAGGGGGCCATCGGCGGCCACGCGGTCGGCCTGATCAGCAACAACGGCGCTATCGACGTGGCCGGCGCCAACAAGGCCACGCACTTCATCCAGTGGATGTGCCAGCGCGGCCAGCCGCTGATTTACCTGCAGAACACCACGGGCTACATGGTCGGCAAGGACAGCGAGCAGGGCGGCATGATCAAGCATGGCAGCAAGATGATCCAGGCCGTGACCTGCGCCACCGTGCCGCAGATCACGATCCAGTGCGGCGCGAGCTTCGGCGCCGGCAACTACGGCATGTGCGGGCGCGGCTATGCGCCGCGCTTCCTGTTCAGCTGGCCGAGCGCGCGCACCGCTGTCATGGGCGCCGAGCAGGCCGCGCGCACCATGCAGACCGTGGCCGAGGCGGCGCTGGCGCGCAAGGGCCTGGCGCCCGATCCCGAAAAATCCCGGGCGCAGTACGAGCGCATCGTGCAGATGTTCGAGGCCCAGGCTGATGTGGCCACCACCAGCGGTCTGCTGCTCGACGATGGCGTGATCGACCCGCGCGACACCCGCGGCGTGCTGCGCCAGTGCCTCGATATGTGCGCCGACGCGGCCGCGCGCACGCTGCGGCCCGCGCAGTTTGGTGTGGCGCGCATGTAGCCACTTCGTCAACCCTCGGAGACCCGCCATGCAGCTCACGCACGAACACCGCGAGATCCAGAACACCCTGCAGCGCTTCATCGCGCAGGAGATCAATCCCCATGTCGACGCATGGGAAGCGGCGGAGATCTTCCCGGCGCACGCGGTCTTCAAGAAACTCGGCGACCTGGGCCTGCTGGGCCTGTGCAAGCCCGAGGAATATGGCGGCGCCGGGCTCGACTATTCGTACGGTCTGGCCATGGCCGAGGCGCTGGGCCACATCCACTGCGGCGGCGTGCCGATGGCGATCGGCGTGCAGACCGACATGTGCACGCCCGCGCTGGCGCGCTTTGGCAGCGACGAGCTGCGCCGCGAGTTCCTGGCGCCGGCGATCGCGGGCGACACGGTGGGCTGCATCGGCGTGAGCGAGCCGGGCGCGGGCAGCGACGTGTCGGCCATCCAGAGCGTGGCGCGCAAGGACGGGGGCGACTACGTCATCAGCGGCCAGAAGATGTGGATCACCAACAGCCTGCAGGCCGACTGGATGTGCATGCTGGTCAACACCAGCGACGGCCCGGCGCACAAGAACAAGAGCCTGGTCATGGTGCCCCTGCGCGACGGGCCGGGCGGCAAGCTGACCAAGGGCATTGAGATCGCACAGAAGATCCGCAAGATCGGCATGCACAGCAGCGACACCGGCCTGCTCTATTTCGACGCGGTGCGCGTGCCGCAGCGCAACCTGATCGGCCAGGAAGGCCAGGGCTTCGTCTACCAGATGCAGCAGTTCCAGGAGGAGCGCCTGTGGGCGGCCGTGAGCAGCCTGGTGGCGATGGAGCAGTGCATCCACGACACCATCGACTGGGCGCAGGGCCGCAAGATGTTCGGCGCCACGCTGGCCGACCAGCAATGGGTGCAGTTCAAGCTGGCCGAGCTGCAGACCGAGATCGAGGCGCTGCGCGCGCTGGCTTGGCATGCCTGCGAACTGTATCTGCAGGGCCAGGACGTGCTGCAGCTGGCCAGCATGGCCAAGCTCAAGGCCGGGCGCCTGAACCGCACCGTGGCCGACACCTGCCTGCAGTTCTGGGGCGGCATGGGTTTCACCTGGGAGAACCGCGTGGCGCGCCTGTTCCGCGACGGCCGCCTGGGCTCGATCGGCGGCGGCGCCGACGAGGTGATGATGGGCATCATCGCCAAGACCATGGGCATCGCCAAGCGGCGCGTCGTTTAGGGAACGGCGCATGCAAAGAATCCTCATCGCCAACCGCGGCGAGATCGCGCGCCGCGTCATCCGCACTGCGCACGCCATGGGCATAGCGACCGTGGCCGTCTACTCCGAACCCGACGCGCAGGCACTGCATGTGCGCGAGGCCACGCAGGCCTTTGCGCTCGGCGGCAGCAAGGCGGCCGAGAGCTACCTGCGCGCCGACCGCCTGCTCGAAGCCGCGCGCGCCACCGGCGCCGATGCCGTCCACCCCGGCTATGGCTTTTTGAGCGAAGACGCGGGCTTTGCCCAGGCCGTGCAGGACGCCGGTCTGTGCTGGATCGGCCCGCCGCCCGCCGCCATCCGCGCGCTCGGCAGCAAGGCCGCCGCCAAGGCGCTGGCCATGGCGCAGGGCGTGCCCTGCCTGCCCGGCTACGCGGGCGCGGACCAGAGCGAGGCGCGGTTCATCGACGAGGCAGCGCGCGTTGGCTACCCGGTCATGGTCAAGGCCGTGGCGGGCGGCGGCGGGCGCGGCATGCGGCGCGTCACCGAGGCCGCGCAGCTGCCGGGCGCGCTCGCCAGCGCGCGCTCCGAGGCGCTGGCCGGCTTTGGCAATGGCGAGCTGCTGATCGAGCGCGCGCTGCTGCACCCGCGCCATGTCGAGGTGCAGGTGTTTGCCGATGCACACGGCCACGTGGTCCACCTGGGCGAGCGCGACTGCTCGGTGCAGCGGCGCCACCAGAAGCTCATCGAAGAGTCGCCGAGCCCGGCCGTGGATGCCGCGCTGCGCGAGCGCATGGGCCAATGTGCGGCGGCGCTGGCCCGGGGCGCCGGCTACGTCGGCGCGGGCACGGTGGAGTTCCTGCTGGAGGGAAACGATTTCTATCTGATGGAGATGAACACGCGGCTGCAGGTTGAGCACCCGGTGACCGAGGCGCTCACGGGCCTCGACCTGGTCGAGTGGCAGATCCGCGTGGCGCGCGGCGAGCCGCTGGCGCTGGCGCAGCACGAAATGCGGCTACAGGGCCACGCCATCGAGGTGCGCCTGTGCGCCGAGGACGACCACTTCGCGCCGCACACTGGCCGCGTGCAGCACTTCGCGGCGCCTGCCGCCAGTGCCTTTGCCGTGGCACCACTGCGCAGCGGCGGCCGGACCACGCTGCGCTTCGACCATGCCATCGAGCCCGGCCTCGAAGTCACGCCGCACTACGACGCGCTGCTCGGCAAGCTGATCGTGCACGCGGCCACGCGCGAAGCCGCCACCGAGGCGCTGGTGCAGGCGCTGGGGCAGCTGGAGCTGCTCGGCCTGCCCACCAACCGCGCGTTTCTGGCCGAATGCCTGCAGCACCCGCAGTTCCGAGCCGGCCGGGCGCCGATTTCCTTTTTGGACAGCGAGGCCGGTGCGCTGCGCGATGTGCTATTGAAAAAAGAGCTGCTGGCGCACAGCCAGTATGGTCTGGCGGCGGTTTTGGCACCACACACTGCCGACCAGGGCCTGCCCTGTCCGTTTCCGCGCCCGGTGCGTCTGCGCCACCGCGCCACCACCACGGCGCTGGCGGTGCAGGCGCTGGGCGCGGGCCGCTGGCAGGTCCAGCCCGCGGGCAGCGGCACGCCAGCCGCGGCGCCGCTGCAGTTCACCGGGCTGACCGACGGCGCCGTGCAGTGCCAGCAGGGCGGCGTCGTGCAGCGCGTGCGCGTGGTCCCCGTGGGCG
>NZ_MWOM01000009.1:41982-85354 GCF_012931925.1 Acidovorax sp. SRB_24 | reverse complement strand
ACCCCGAAAAACAAACCCCATGCCCTACCACGACCTGCGCGACTTCATCGCCCAGCTGGAGCAGTCCGGCGACCTGCGCCGCATCACCGAGCCCGTCTCGCCGCACCTCGAAATGACCGCGCTGTGCGACCGCGTGCTGCGCGCTGGCGGCCCCGCACTGCTGTTTGAAAACCCCACCGGCCACTCCATGCCCGTGCTCGCCAACCTGTTCGGCACGCCCGAGCGCGTCGCGCGCGCCATGGGCGTGGACAGCGTCGCCGGACTGCGCCCGTTTGGCGAGCTGCTGGCCGCGCTCAAGGAGCCCGAGGCGCCCAAGGGCTTGAAGGACATGGCCGGCATGGGCGGCCTGCTCAAGACGCTGTGGCACATGGCGCCCAAGGAGCGCAGCTCGGCGCCGTGCCAGGACGTGGTGTGGGAGGGCAGCGATGTGGACCTGGCGCGCCTGCCGATCCAGCACTGCTGGCCCGGCGACGTGGCGCCGCTCATCACCTGGGGGCTGGTCATCACGCGCGGGCCGCACAAGAAGCGGCAGAACCTGGGCATCTACCGCCAGCAGGTGCTCTCGCGCAACCAGCTCATCCTGCGCTGGCTCGCGCACCGGGGCGGGGCGCTCGACTTTGCCGAACACTGCAAGCAGAACCCCGGCCAGCCCTACCCGGTGGCCGTGGCCATTGGCGCCGACCCGGCGACCATCCTGGGCGCCGTCACGCCCGTGCCCGACAGCCTGTCCGAGTACCAGTTCGCCGGCCTGCTGCGCGGTGCGCGCACCGAGACCGTGCCGGCGCTCGGCGTGCCGCTGTCGGTGCCGGCCTCGGCCGAGATCGTGCTCGAAGGCCACATCCAGCCCGACGCCCACCACGCGAGCGGCTGGCAGCACGCGCTCGAAGGGCCATACGGCGACCACACCGGCTACTACAACGAATGCGCCGAGTTCCCGGTGTTCACCGTCGAGCGCATCACGCTGCGCAAGGGCGCGATCTACCACTCGACCTACACCGGCAAGCCGCCCGACGAGCCGGCCGTGCTCGGCGTGGCGCTCAACGAGCTGTTCATACCGCTCTTGCAGCGCCAGTTCCCCGAGATCGTCGACTTCTACCTGCCGCCCGAAGGCTGCAGCTATCGCATGGCGCTGGTGCGCATCCGCAAGGCCTACCCCGGCCACGCGCGGCGCGTGATGATGGGCGTGTGGAGCCACCTGCGCCAGTTCATGTACACCAAGTTCATCGTCGTCGTCGACGAGGACGTGGACGTGCGCTCATGGCCCGAGGTGGTCTGGGCCATGACGACGCGCATGGACCCGGCGCGCGACACGATGCTGGTCGAGCACACGCCGATCGACTACCTCGACTTTGCCTCGCCCGTGAGCGGCCTGGGCAGCAAGATGGGGCTGGACGCGACGAACAAATGGCCGGGCGAGACGCAGCGCGAATGGGGCCGGCCCATGGCCATGGACGAGGAGGTGGCGGCGCGCATGGCCCTGCTGGGCGACGCGCTGGGGCTGTAGGCAGGCCGTGCCACGCCACGCACACCCCCCAAGGTGTCACTCCATCCAGCCCTTGGGCACCTTGTCGGCCTTGGTTTCCACGGGGTTCGCCGTGAGCCAGGGCGCGGGGTACTGGCGCATGAACTCCTTGGCCTTTTCGGGGCGGGCGCTGAGCCAGGCGTCGTAGGCACCTTCGCCCAGGATGGCGGGCATGCTCTTTTCGGCGCCTGGCGGTTGGTAGCGGCGCAGCAGTGCGTGGTTGTTGGCGTTCACGGTCAGCAAGGCATAGCTCACGATGACCTCGCCCTCGGCACCCTGCCACCGCGCCCACAGGCCGGCCACGCCCAGGGGCTTGCCGTCCACGCGGGCAATGCGTGTCGGCAGGGGCTTGCCGCTGCGCCAGTCGTCCTCATAAAACGCCGCCATGGGCACGATGCAGCGCTGGCCGTTGAGCCACGCATCGCGAAAGGCGGTGCCCGTGGAGGCGGTGTCCGACTTGGCATTGACGAGCTTGGGCGCACGCAGCTTGGCGTCCGAGGCGGACTTGACCCAGTGCGGCACCAGGCCCCACTGCGCCGCCACCAGTTCGCGCGCGCGCGGCGCGGTGGCCGCTGCGGCGGCTGGCGCCGCGTCTTCCGCTGCGGCCACCGCGCGGATGAAGAAGCCGGTCTTGCGCGGCCACATGTGCCGCTCTGGGGCGGCGGCGGGGGGCGCTGTGCCAAACAGCTCGACGTAGCTGCTGGCGTCGGGCAAGGTTTCGTAATGGGTGCTCATGCGGCGATCGTACCCGGCACGCGGCAGATTGTGAATGAAATAGGGCTCCAGCGCTTATCCTGCATGCGCTGAAAGCTATCAAAATAAGAGCATCGTGGCGGACCATCGCCGCTGTCACCTGCGTTGTGACAGCGCTGCGCACAGCTTTGAAAATATCCCATGGACTTTGCCCACACCCCCCGGGCGCAGGAACTGCGCCAGCGCCTCGATGCCTTCCTGCAACGCTACCTGCTGCCCTACAACGCGGCCTGGCACCGCAGCGTGCAGGACGGCGTCTACCCGCCGCCCTTCCTCGAAGACCTCAAGGCCCTGGCGCGCGACGAAGGGCTGTGGAACCTGTTCCTGCCCACCTTGCGCGACGACGAGCCCGGCACGCGCCTGTCGCACCTCGACTACGCGCCGCTGGCCGAGTCCATGGGCCGCCTGCCCTGGGCGGCCGAGGTCTTCAACTGCAGTGCGCCCGACACCGGCAACATCGAGCTGCTGCACCGCTTTGCCAGCGCCGCCCAGCGCGCGCAGTGGCTCGCGCCGCTGCTGGACGGCCGCATGCGCTCGGCGTTCGCCATGTCCGAGCCCGACGTGGCCTCGTCCGACCCGACCAACCTGCAGACCACGGTGCGGCGCGAGGGCGACACCTTGGTGGTCCACGGGCGCAAGTGGTTCATCACCGGCGCGGCGCACCCGCACTGCCGGCTGCTGGTCGTGATGTGCCGCAACGCCGGCGCGGCGGGCCTGCAAGGGGAGGGCGCAGACCCCGCGGCGCACCACCGGCAGCACAGCATGGTGCTGGTGCCGCTGGCCACGCCCGGCGTGCAGGTGCTGCGCAACATCAGCGTGCTGCACCACCATGCGCCCGAGGGCCACTGCGAAATCCTGCTGCAGGGCGTGCGCGTGCCGGCCGACCATGTGCTCGGCGACTGGGGCGCGGGCTTTGCGATGGCGCAGGCGCGCCTGGGGCCGGGGCGCGTGCACCACTGCATGCGCACCATCGGCCAGTGCGAGCTGGCGCTGCAGCTGGCGGCCGAGCGCACGCTCGAGCGCCAGATGTTCGGGCGCTACGAGTCCCAGTTCTCCAACGTGCAGGACTGGCTGGCCGAGTCGCGCATCGAGATCGACCAGGCGCGCCTCCTGGTGCTGCAGACGGCCTGGCTGCTCGACCAGGGCGGTGCGGTGGACGCGGCGCAGGCGCGCACCCAGATCGCCGCCATCAAGGTGGTGGCGGCGCGCCTGCAAAGCCGCGTCGTCGACCGCGCCATGCAGGTGTTCGGCGCCATGGGCCTGTCGCCCGACACGCCGCTGGCGCAGTTCTGGAGCTGGGGCCGCGCGCTGCACCTGATGGACGGGCCCGACGAGGTGCACCTGCGCAGCGTGGCGCGCCACGAACTGGCGCAGGCACGGGCGCGCGCCGGCGCTGGCAGCGCCTGGTTCACCACGCCCGAGCAGCTGCAGGCGGCGCCGCGCATCCGCTGAAGTCTGCTCTTGAATCAATAGCGCACAGCGCTGTGCGGGCGGGCGTTGCAGGCCTAAAACACCGCGATGCCTGACACCGCCGTCGCGGCGGGCGCGGGCGGCGGCGCGGCCTCGACCACGCGGTTGCGCCCCTGCGATTTGGCCTGGTACAGCGCCTGGTCGGCCTGCTCCAGCAGCTGCACCACGCTTTTGCCGGGCGTGCGCGCGGCCACGCCGATCGACACCGTGATGCCCACCCGCTGGCCCTGCACCACCACATCCTGCGCCCGTACGGCCTCGCGCACGCGCTCGAGCACCGGCCGTGCGGCGGACGGCTCTGTGTCGTGCAGCAGCAGCAGGAATTCCTCGCCGCCCCAGCGCGCCAGCACGTCGGTGCCGCGCACCGCCGCGCGCACCGTGGCGGCAAAGGCCTGCAGCACCTGGTCGCCGGCGGCGTGCCCGTGCGTGTCGTTGACCTGCTTGAACAGGTCCACATCGAGCAGCGCGGCCATCCACACGCGCCCGTCGCGCTGGCTGCGCAGGTGCTCGGCCTCCAGCAGCGCCATCATGTGGCGGCGGTTGGGCAGGCCGGTGAGCTCGTCGTGCGTGGCCAGTTGCTGGATCAGCGCCATGGCGCGCGTCAGTTCAAGCTTTTGCCGCGCCACGTGGGCGCGGATCCTCTGCAGGCGCATCGCCAAAAAGGTGCTGCCCAGCAGCACCATGACGGTGATGGCCGCGTTGGCCGCTTCCAGCGCCGGAATGCGGCCGGGCTCGTCCAGCCAGGCCACCAGGCCAAACGCCGCGCTGAACAGCAGCAACGCATAGGCCATGTTCCAGCGTATCTGGTGCGCCGACATGCCGAAGATGCCAAATACCAGGATCAACGACAGGATCACCGGCACGCCGCCGCGCGCCTGACCGGCCAGCACATAGGCCGCCGCCGTGCAGGCCAGCGCATAGCGGATCTGGAACTGCGTGAGCGCAGGGTCGCGCCAGTGCCGCGTGCGGCCGCTGCGGATCAGCAGGATCGCCGCCACCGGGCCGCAGCCGGTGGCCAGCGTCCACCAGATCGTCCAGTCCTGGCGCATCAGGCCGGCCATGGCCATCAGGTTCATGAGGACCATGCAGCCCAGCACCAACAGGCCCGCCGAGCCGGCCATCGCCATGCGGATGCGCTGGTGCGGGTCGGTGGTCAGTAGCCAATCCGTCAGCGCCTTGCCGTGCTTGCCAAGGGGCATGCCTGTCCTTTGTGTGGGAGGGAAATGGATGGGCGTGGCAGGCAGGGTGTGCGCTGCGCTGCATATGTGACAAATTGTGCCAAATGTTTCGCCCGTGGCAATAGGGGAAGCTGCCTGCGTGACCACGGCGCCGCCGTGGTCGCGGGCCAAGCGGGCGCCTGGCGGCGCCGTTTGGCGCAGGCGCCGCACCTGCTTGCGGTGCGGGGGCTGGGTTCTGCTATTGCAAGAAAAGCATTCAGCGCTGGCCCAGCAAGCGTTTGAGGACGATTTAAGTAAAAACTTAGCGCAGCGTGAGCGCCGCCAGTGCGGCCAGCGGCGCGGTTTCGGCGCGCAGCACGCGCGTGCCCAAGGTGACCGGCGCAAAGCCGTGCTGCAGCGCCAGGTCTTCCTCGGCGCCCGACAGGCCGCCCTCGGGGCCCGAGAGAAAGAGCACGGGAGCGCTGCCCGGCGCCGCCGCGTGCAGCGGCTGCGTGCCCGGGCGCAGCGACAGCAGCAGGCGCTGGCCCGCGTCGGCCGGCGCGCTGCGCAGCCAGTCGGCCAGGCTGTGCGCGGGGTGGATCGCGGGCACGCGGTTGCGCCCGCACTGCTCGCAGGCGGCCACGGCCACGGCCTGCCAGTGGGCGAGCTTCTTGTCGGCGCGCTCGCCCTTCAACTTGAGCACGCTGCGCTCGGCCAGCAGCGGCGTGATGCTGGCCACGCCCAGTTCGGTGGCTTTCTCGACCAGCCAGTCCATGCGCTCGTTGGCCGTGATGCCGGCCAGCAGGTGGATGGCGCGCGGCGCCTCGCGCTCGGTGGCGTGGTGCGCGCCGGCCTGCACGCGTACGCTGCTGCGGCCCATGTGGGTGACGGTGGCGTCCCACTCGCCTCCGGCGCGGTCGCCAAACAGCGTGATGCCGTCGCCCGGCTGCAGGCGGAGCACCTGCACATGGCGCGCGGCGCCCGCGGGCAGGTCGATTTCAAAGCCGGTGGCGAGCTCAACAGGGCAGTGGAAGCGGGGCATGCAGTTCTCTTTTGATAGCTGCTTGCGCAAGCCGGGTAAGCGTTAGAGGCCGATTTGGCTTAAATGTCTTCACACGCGGCCAAAGGCGTAGCCGGTGGCGGTTTCAATGCCTTCGATCTGGTCGATCAGCTTGAGCAGCGGGCCGAGCTCGCGGTAGCGGTCGGCCGTGGTGCGGATGTAGTGCAGAAAGCGCGGCGCATCCTTCAGGTACTTGGGCTTGCCGTCGCGCAGCGTCAGGCGCGCAAAGATGCCGGCTACCTTGAGGTGGCGCTGCAGGCCCATCCATTCGACGCTGCGGTAGAACTCGCCGAAGTCGGCGCCCCAGCCGCTGGCGCTGTGCGCGCCCACCAGGCCGGCCTTGCGCGCTTTTTCCCAGTAACGCACGGTAATGTCGATGACAAAGTTCTCGTCCCAGCTGATGAAGGCGTCGCGCAGCAGGCTGGCGATGTCGTAGGTGATCGGGCCGTAGACCGCGTCCTGGAAGTCGAGCACGCCGAGCGGGCCGCCGGGCTGCTGCGGCACCATCAGGTTGCGCATCATGAAGTCGCGGTGCACGAACACGCTCGGCGCGGCCAGGTTGTGCGCGACGATGCGGTCGAAGGCGTGGTCGAGCACGGCCTGCTGCGCGGCGTCCAGCGTGGCGCCGCGGTGCTGCGCCACGTACCAGTCCGGGAACAGCGCCAGCTCGCGCCGCAGCAGGGCCGCGTCGTAGGCGGGCAACACGCCGGGGCGGGACGCCAGCTGCCACTGCAGCAGCGTGTCGGTGGCCTGCTGGTACCAGGCGTAGGCGTCCTGCGGGCGCGCGGGGTCGAGCCGCTCGATCACGGTCTGCGTGCCCAGGTCGGACAGCAGCATGAAGCCATGCGCCTCGTCCCAGGCCAGGACCTGCGGCACGTTCAAGCCGGCCTGCTGCAGCAGCGCCTGCACCTGCACGAAGGGGCGGCAGTCTTCCTGGTCGGGCGGCGCGTCCATCACGATGCAGCTGGCACCCGGCGTGGCCGTGTCCAGGCGCAGGTAGCGGCGAAAGCTCGCGTCGCTTGATGCCGGGCGTAGGCTGGTGGGCCGCAGGCCGTGCACCGGCACGAGCGGCGCGAGCCAGGCCTCGAAGGCGGCGCGGCGCGCGGCGTCGGGCCAGTCCACGGCGGTGGCGGTGGTGGAAGACGGGGCGGGTGCGGCCGGCAGGGCCGCGGGCGTGGGGGAGGCGGGGTGGCTCATGGATAATCCGATTTTACAAACCCGGCCTGCCCGGCACGGGTGGCTGGCAGGTACGCCGCCTCTCCTGCCTGCCCGCCGACTCCATGGACCGACACCTTTGCCCGACCTGCACCGCCGACTCTCCCCGACCGTGAGGCCCCGCACCCGCCGCGCCCTGGCGGTGCCCGCCCAGGCCCCCCAGCGCACGGTGCTGGCGCAGCTGGCCGCGGGCCTGCTGTGCGGCCTGCCGCTGGCCGCCCTGGCGCAGGGCGCCGCCGTGGCCGACGCGCCGCCCGCCGCCCTGCGCGCCAGCCCCATGCTGCGCGAAACCCTTCCCGACGCCGTGCGCGCGCAGATGCCGGTGTTCGTCTTTGGCGACCGCATCACCGGTCAGCCCGACATCGACACCGTGATCGAGGGCCACGCCGAGCTGCGCCGCGCCGACACCGTGATCCGCGCCGACCGCATGGAATACAGCGTGCCCGACGACCTGGCCAAGGCGCGCGGCCAGGTGCGCATCAACCGCGCCGGCAATGTCTACGAAGGCTCGGCGCTGGACCTGTATGTCAACGCGTTCTCGGGCTTCTTCACCGATGCGCGCTACCGCTTCCTGGCCACGCAGGCGCACGGCGAGGCCACGCGCGTGGACTTCATCGACAGCGACCGCGCCGTGGTGCACAACGCGACCTACACCACCTGCCAGCGCAACGACGAGGCCAGCTGGCAGCCCGCCTGGATCCTGCGCGCCAAGACCATCCACCTCGACAACGAGGAAGAGGTCGGCACGGCCGATGGCGCGGTGCTCGAGTTCAAGGGCGTGCCCATCCTGCCGATTCCGCACATCAGCTTTCCGCTGTCGGACAAGCGCAAGTCGGGCCTGCTGCCGCCCACCATCGGCATCAACAACGTCAATGGCGTCGAGTACGACCAGCCCTACTACTGGAACATCGCACCCAACCGCGACGCCACCTTCCATGCCACGCTGATGGCCAAGCGCGGCATCAACGCCGGCGG
Source organism: Acidovorax sp. SRB_24 (assembly GCF_012931925.1). Classification (NCBI taxonomy): domain Bacteria; kingdom Pseudomonadati; phylum Pseudomonadota; class Betaproteobacteria; order Burkholderiales; family Comamonadaceae; genus Acidovorax; species Acidovorax sp. SRB_24. Next base: position 77,202 of record NZ_MWOM01000009.1, on the reverse strand, counting down.
CGAGTTCCGCTACCTGGAGCCGACCTACAAAGGCCTGGTGCGCGCCGACTACATGCCCTCGGACCGCCTGCGCCAGCACGACCGCTGGAGCTACACGCTGCAGCACAACGGCACCGTGGCCTCGCCCGTGGGCAACCTGGGGCTGAACCTCAACCTCAGCCGCGTGAGCGACGACAACTACTGGCGCGACTTCAACACGCGCACCATCGGCAGCACCGACCCGCTCACGCAGCGCCTGCTGCCGGGCGACGCGTCGCTGAACTGGGGGCGCGGCGACATGTCGTTGAGCCTGCGCACGCTCAAGTGGCAGACCCTGCAGGACCCGCTCGCGCCGATCGTGCCGCCCTACGACCGGCTGCCGCAGCTGCACTGGCGCTATGCGCCGAGCAATCTCGCGGGCGGGTTTGACGCCAGCGTCGAGGCCGACGCCACGCGCTTTCATGCCGATCCACTGCTGACGCGCCAGCCCAACGCCACGCGCAGCTATGCCCTGGCGCAGATCAGCCGGCCGTTTCTCGCCCCGGCAGGCTTTGTCACGCCGCGCCTGCAGCTGCACGCCACGCAGTACGCGCTCGACACGCCGCTGGCCAACGGCGCGCGCTCGGCCAGCCGCGTGCTGCCCACCTTCAGCCTCGACAGCGGCCTGGTGTTCGAGCGCGACGCACGCTACTTCGGCCGCGCGTTCACGCAGACGCTCGAGCCGCGCGCGTTCTACACCTATACGCCGTTCCGCGACCAGCGCCTGCTGCCGGTCTACGACACGGCGGCCAACGACTTCAACTTCGCCACCATCTACACCGAGAACGCCTACGGCGGCCAGGACCGCATCGCCGACAACAACCTGCTGACCCTGGGCGTGACGACACGCCTGCTCGACCCCGGCACCGGTGCCGAGGCAGTGCGCCTGGGCGTCGCGCAGCGCGTGCGCTTTTCCGACCAGAACGTCACGCTGCCCGGCGAGGTCGCGGCCAACGACCGCCTGTCCGACCTGCTGCTGGGCGCTGGCATCCAGTGGACGCCGCAGTGGGGCCTGGACTCGACCGTGCAGTTCAACCCCAAGACGCAGCGCTCGATCCGCTCCACGGTCAGCGCGCGCTACAGCCCCGGCGCCTACCGCACCATCAGCGCCGCCTACCGCCTGCAGCGTGCCACCAGCACGCAACTGGTGGGCAGCGAACAGATCGACGTGGGCTGGCAGTGGCCGATCAATGACCTCTGGGGCGACAAGGGGCAGGACCTCGGCGCCGGGCGCGGTCAGGGCGGCGGGCGCTGGTACAGCGTGGGCCGCCTCAACTACAGCCTGCCCGACCGCAAGCTGGTTGATGCGGTGGTCGGCTTCGAATACGACGGCTGCTGCTGGATCGGCCGCGTGGTGCTGCAGCGCCTGCAAAGCAGCCTCGTCTCGGCCAACACGCGGCTGCTGTTCCAGCTCGAGTTCGTCGGTTTTTCGCGCCTGAGCCTGGGCGCCAACCCGCTCACCAGCCTGAAGCAGAATATCCCGCGCTACCAGTACCTGCGCGAGCAGGTCAGCCCGCCCAGCCGCTTCAGTAATTACGATTGAGACCATGAACCACCGTGTTTTCGCCCTGGGCCTTGCCTGCCTCGTTTCCTTCCTGTTCCAGGGTGCCGCAGCGCAGGGCCTGCGCCCTTCGGGCACTGCCAGCCAGGGGCTCAACCGGGCCCTCTCGGCACCCCCTTCCGTGCCGTCCCCCGCCCCAGGCAACGCCAGCGCAGTGCGCCAGGCCGACTTCATCGTGGCCGTGGTCAATTCCGAACCCATCACCAACCACGAAGTGCGCGTGCGCCTGGAACGGGTCGAGCAGCAGCTGGCGCGCCAGGGCGGCGCGCAGCCGCCGCGCGAGCTGGTGGCGCGCGAGGTGCTCGAACGCCTGATCCTGGAGAAAGCGCAGCTGCAGGCGGCGCGCGAACTGAACCTGCGCGTCGACGACCTCGCCGTGCAGCAGGCCGAGCAGTCCGTGGCCAGGCAAAACAGTGCCTCGATCGACGAAATGCACCGCCGTCTTGCGGCCGATGGCATCAGCCCCGAGCGCTTTCGCGAAGAGCTGCGCAACCAGCTGCTGCTGCAGCGCCTGCGCGAGCGCGAGATCGAGTCGCGCGTGCGGGTGAGCGAGCTCGACGTCGACCAGTACCTGCGCGACCAGCAGACGAGCGCGCCCGCCGCCAACGCCGAGATCAGCCTGGCCCAGGTGCTGGTGGCGGTGCCCGAGGGCGCCAGCGCCGCTGAGGTGGCGCAGCGGCAGGCGCGCGCGCAGGCGGTGGCCGACAAGGCCCGCGCCGGTGAAGACTTTGCCGCGCTGGCGCGCGAAACCTCCGATGCGCCCGACAAGGCCACGGGCGGCGCCATGGGCCTGCGCCCCGCCGACCGCTACCCGGAGCTGTTTGTCGAGGCCACGCGCGCGCTGCCCGTGGGCGGCATCGCCGGCCCGGTGCGCTCGGGCGCGGGCTTTCACGTGCTCAAGGTAGTCGAGCGGGCACAGGCCGGCGTGGCCACCATGGCGGTGCAAAGCCATGCGCGCCACATCCTGCTGACCACGGGGCCGCAGCTGTCCGAGACGGCCGCGGCCCAGCGCCTGGCCGACTACCGCCGCCGCATCCTCGCCGGCCAAGCCGACTTTGCCGAGCTGGCGCGCGAGTATTCGAAGGACGGCAGCGCCAAGCAGGGCGGCGATCTGGGCTGGGCCACGCCCGGCCGCTACGTGCCCGAGTTCGAGCAGGCCCTGAATGCGCTCAAGCCCGGCGAGATCAGCGAGCCGCTGGTGTCGCGCTTTGGCGTGCACCTGATCCAGCTGCTCGAGCGCCGCGAGGTCAAGCTGGGCCAGCGCGAGCAGCGCGACATGGTGCGCGACATCGTGCGCGAGAAAAAGCTCGACGAGGCCTACGCCAACTGGGCGCGCGAACTGCGCGGCCGCGCCTATGTCGAATACCGGGAAGCGCCGCAGTGAAGCACATCCCGCGCAAACGCTTCGGCCAGCATTTCCTGTCCGACCACGGCATCATCGACGCCATCGTCGCGGCCATCGCGCCGCAGCCGGGCGACCCGATGGTCGAGATCGGGCCGGGTCTGGCGGCGCTCACGCAGCCCCTGGTCGAGCGCCTGGGGCGCCTCACGGTGATCGAGCTCGACCGCGACCTGGCGCTGCGCCTGCGTTTGCACGGCCAGCTCGACGTGATCGAGTCCGATGTGCTCAAAGTGAACTTCACGCAGGTGGCACAAGCGCTGGGTGCTCCTAAAATAAGAGTGGTTGGCAACCTGCCGTACAACATCTCGACGCCCATCCTGTTCCACCTGCTGGGCCATGTGGACGTGATCGCCGACCAGCACTTCATGCTGCAAAAAGAAGTGATCGACCGCATGGTGGCCGACCCTTCCACGTCGGACTATGGCCGCCTGTCGGTCATGCTGCAGTGGCGCTACGCGATGGACAACGTGCTGTTCGTGCCGCCCGAGAGCTTCGATCCGCCGCCGCGCGTGGACAGCGCCGTGGTGCGCATGCTCCCGCGCGCCGCGCCCGTGGCGCTGGCGCCCCAACTGCTCGAAGAACTGGTGCAAGTGGCTTTCAGCCAGCGGCGCAAGCTGCTGCGCCACACGCTCGGGCGCTGGCTCGAGGCGCGCGGCTTTGCCGGCAGCTTCGACGTGCAGCGCCGCGCCGAGGAGGTGCCGGTGCACGAGTACACGGCGCTGGCCGCCGGCCTGTCCGCGCCCGCATAGGGCAAGCGCGCGGCGCTGCGGCCGCACGCGCCTGTCAGGCCGCCTGCAGCGCGGCCGCCATGCCCGGCGTGCGCCACAGGCGCTGGTCGCGCTCCGCCACCAGGGCCTGCACCTGCGGCCGGCCGCGCAGCAGCGCGCGCGCGCCCTCGCTGCCCAGCACCATCATGGCGGCGCCCAGGCCGTTGACGCTGGCGGCGTCGCTTGCCAGCAGGCTCACACCGTGCGGCCCTTGCGTGGGCCGGCCGGTGGCCGGGTCGAGGATGTGGTGTTGGCGCTCGCCCTGCGCCATGAAAAAACGCTCGTAGTCGCCCGAGGAGGCCACGATGGCCTGGCCCTGCAGCGCCAGCACGCCCAGCACGCGCTCGGGCGCGCGCGGATCGCGCAGGCCCACGCGCCAGGGGCGCCCGCGCAGCTGTCCGGCCACGAGCACGTCGCCGCCGCCGTTGAGCAGGGCGTTGGCGATGCCGTGGCGCTTCAGGGTCTCCATGCCCGCTTCGAGAATCGGCAGTTTGGCGATGCCACCGAGGTCGAGCGCCATGCCGCGGCGCGCCAGGCGCGCGGTGCCGGCGCGGGCATCAAGCTCCAGCCCACGGTAGCCGACCAGTCGGCGCTGGGCTTCGATGTCTGCCGGAGCGGGCAGGGCGTGCTGGCCGGTACCGAAATGCCAGGCCTGGAGGGCGCCCACGGTGGCGTCGAAGGCGCCGCCTGTTTGCACGGCCAGGCTTTGCGCGCTCTGCAGCACCGCCATGAGTTCTGCCGGCACGGGCACGGCGTGCCGTCCTGCGGCGCGGTTGATCGCGTTCACGGCGCTGCCGGGTTCGTAGCGCGTCATCAGGGCCGCCAGGCGTTCCATGTCGCGCCAGGCGTGCGCCACGGCGGCGCGCACGGCTTCGCTCTCGCCTTCGGCAACCAGGGAGACCTGCGTGCCCATCAGGGCCTTGCCCTCGCGCAGCACGGTGGCATGCGGGTTGGCCCCTGCCGAGGGCAGCCAGGCGGCGGCGCCCAGCAGGGGCAGCGCCAGGGCCATGCGCCGCCGTGTCAGGCCGCGAGGCCGGTTCGTACCGTGCATGGCCGTCTCCGCTTACATCGACTGGGCGACCATGAAGTCCACGGCGGCCTTGACCTCGTCGTCGGTCAGGCTGGTGCCACCGCCGCGCGGCGGCATCATGCCCTTGGCGCCGGTGAAGCCTTCGATCGCGTGCTTGTACAGCGTGTCCTTGCCCTGCGCGATGCGCGGGCCCCAATCTGCCTTGTCGCCGGGCTTGGGTGCGCCGGCCACGCCCGCCGCGTGGCACAGCGCGCAGGTCTTGCCGTACACGCCTTTGCCAACGGTGTTTTCAGCGACCGGGGCGGCGGCGGGTGCCGGCGTGGGCGCAGGCGCTGGTGCAGCCGCCGGTGCGGGCGCCGCGGGTGCTGCGGCCGTGGGGGCCTGGTTCTTGTCGCCGCAGGCGCTGAGGAAAAGGGCCAGCGCGGCGATGGCAATGGCGTTCGAGCGTTTTGGCATGGGAAAACTCCTTGGCAATGGATAAGGTGTGAATGGATGGGCTGGCCGCCGGGGTGGCGGACTGCCACGTCATGGAATGCGTGCACCGCCGACCCGGCGCAGGCAGGCTGCGGGCGCTGGGAAGACCCAAAGGCACGAGAGCAATGTAGCGCAACACCCCCCAAAAACGCCTGTTCCAGCGGTGCGCGCTCTTGATGCACATCAAAACATGCAAATAGAATGAATCTATATTCGCTTCCATGAAAACCCTGAGATCCATGCACCGATTGCGCCTGTGGGCGCTGGCGTGGTTCTCGCTCTTTGTGGTGGCTGCTGCGGCAGCGCCGCTGGTGCAGCCGCAGCGCATGGAACTGGTCTGCATGGCCGCAGGCGGTGTCAAGCTGCTGGTGCACGGCAGCGATGCCCTGGATGCACCAGGCATGCGGGCGATGGAATGCGCGCTCTGCCTGCCGGTGCACGCGCCTCCTTGTGTCGCATCGGCTGCCCTGGCGCCCGCCCCGCCGCTGGCACATCCACCCCTCTTTCTGGCACGCACGCTGGTCGCCGCCGCACCGGCCCCGGTTCCCCCCGCGCGCGGCCCCCCGTTTTCCCTGAGCCCATCCTAAAAAAGGTAATCACCATGAGCGATAAGAGAGAGCTGCAATCCGAACCCACCGGTATCGGTCGGCGCCGGTTCATCAACACCGCGGCGCTGGCCGGGCTGACCGTGGGCGTGGCCGCCTGCAACGACAAGCCGGCCAGCGCTTCGGCGGCCGCTGCCTCGGGCTCTGCGGCACCGGCGGCGGCCCATGCAAGCAACAGTACCCACCTCAAGCCGGGCGAGCTCGACACCTATTACGGCCTCTGGAGTGGCGGCCACACCGGCGACATGCGCGTGCTGGGCCTGCCCTCGGGCCGCGAGATCCACCGCATTCCCTGCTTTGTGCCCGATGCGCTGGTCGGCTGGGGCGTGACCAACGAGTCGAAGAAAATCATGGGCACCAAGCCCGACGGTAGCCTCAAGTACACGGTGGCCGACTCGCACCACACGCATGCCTCGTACAAAGATGGCAACTACGACGGCCGCTACGCCTGGATCAACGACAAGATCAACAGCCGCCTCGCGCGCATCCGCCTGGACTATTTCGTCTGCGACAAGATCACCGAACTGCCCAACGTGCAGGGTTTCCACGGCATCTTCCCGGACAAGCGCGATCCGGTCGACCCGGCCATCAACTACACCACGCGCGTGTTCTGCGGTGCCGAGTTCCACATTCCGCTGCCCAACACCGGTGCCGACCTGGAAGCGGCAGAAAAATACCGCGCCATGTTCACCTGCGTCGATGCCGAGAGCATGGAGGTGCGCTGGCAGGTGCTGATCGACGGCAACTGCGACCTGACCGCCACCTCGTACGACGGCAAGCTGGCCGCCACCAACCAGTACAACATCGAAAACGGCGTGCACTACGAGGACATGATGTCGTCCGAGCGTGACGCCTGTCTGTTCTTCCACATCGCTCGCATCGAAGAGGCCGTCAAGGCTGGTAAATTCAGGACCTTTGGCGACTCCAAGGTGCCCGTGGTCGACGGTACGCGCGCGTCCAACAAGGACCCCAAGACCGCGCTGACTGCCTATGTCAGCACGCCGAAGAACCCGCACGGAGTCAACGCCAGCCCCGACGGCAAGTACTTCATCTGCGCCGGCAAGCTCTCGCCCACCTGCACGGTGATCGAACTGGCCAAGGTGCTCGACTGGTTTGACGGCAAGTCCGAGAAGCTCGACGACGCCATCGTCGCCGAGCCCGAAGTCGGCCTGGGCCCACTGCATACCGCCTTCGACGGCCGTGGCAACGCCTACACCACGCTGTTCCTCGACAGCCAGATGGTCAAGTGGAACATCGAGGCCGCGATCAAGGCGCATGCCGGCGACAAGAGCGCCAAGTACGTGGTCGATCGCCTCGACGTGCAGTACCAGCCGGGCCACGTCAACGCCTCGCAGTCCGAGACCGTGGCCGCCGATGGCAAGTACATGGCCGTGGGTTGCAAGTTCTCCAAGGACCGCTTCCTGCCCGTGGGCCCGCTGCACCCGGAAAACGAGCAATTGATCGACATCTCGGGCGACAAGATGGTGCTGCTGGCCGACCACCCGGTGCGCGGCGAGCCGCACGACTTCATCATCTTCAAGCGCGACCTGGTGCGTCCCAAGCAGGTGTATTCGCACGACGACTTCCCGCTGGCGATCAAGGACCCCAAGGACAGCGGTGTGTTCCGCAATGGCAAGAAGGTCACCGTCAAGATCACCTCGCAGGCACCGGCTTTCAGCCTGCGCGAGTTCAAGCTCAAGAAGGGCGATGAGGTCACGCTGATCCTCACCAACCTCGACAAGATCGAAGACCTGACGCACGGTTTTGCCATCCCGAAATACAACGTCAACTTCATCGTCAACCCGATGGAGACGGCCTCGGTGACCTTCATCGCCGACAAGCCGGGCGTCTACTGGTGCTACTGCACGCACTTCTGCCACGCCCTGCACCTGGAAATGCGCACGCGCATGATCGTCGAGGCCTGATCCAGCCCTCTCGGGCCTGTGCGGCACACCGCGCTGCGCAGGCCCCCTACCGGAAAGCGTGATGACTTTGCTACGCCACTGGGCTGCGGCCTTTGGGATCGCTGTTTTTTGGGGCTTGGCGCTGTGGGCGCCGCGCGCCCAGGCCAACGCCTACGAGGCAGAGCTGCCTGCCAGCCTGGCCAGCGCCACCGACATGTGCGCGCTGTTGCCGTGCGCCGAGGTCTTCCCCGGGGCCGCGCATTTCTCCGAGCGCAAGGGCCAGCCGCCCTACGTCGAGGCTTACGACAACGCCAGCGCCAACAAAAAACTGCTCGGCTATGTGATGCTCTCGACCGACATCACCGACACGCCCGCCTATTCGGGCAAGCCGGTGGTCACGCTGATCGGCATGGACACCCAGGGCGTTTTTGTCGGCGTCAAGGTGCTCAAGCACTCCGAACCCATCTTGCTGCTCGGTATTCCCGAGTCGGCCCTGCTCAATTTCAACGCCCAGTATTTGGGCAAAGCGGTGTCCGACAAGATCGAAGTCGGCCAGTCCCGCCCCGACGAGGGCGTGCTCGGCCTGGACGCCATCTCGGGCGCCACCGTCACCGTCATTGCGCAGAACCAGGTCATGGTGGCCTCGGGCTCGGCCGTCGCCCGCCAGGTCGGCATCCTGGCGCCCACGGTGCGCGACCCGGCCCGTTACGTGGTCACGGGCCAGCGCTGGGGCTGGGAAGAACTGGTCAAGCAAGGCGCTGTGCGGCGCCTGCGCGTGGTGCGTGAGCAGGTCGGCCTGGAGCGCAGTCCCGAGCCCTTCATCGAGCTGTGGTTTGGCGACCTGAACCAGCCCGACATCGGCAAGAGCGTGCTGGGCGAGAACAGCTGGAACAACCTGCGCAGGCAGCTCAAAGAGGGCGACAACGCCATTTTTGTGATCCGCACGCGGGGCGCCGAGTCGTTCAAGGGTTCGGGTTTTGTGCGCGGCGGCATCTACGACCGCGTGCAGGTGCGCCAGGGCGCCGACGCCTTCACCTTCCGCGATCTGGATGCCCTGAACCTCTACGGCATCGAAGCGGCGGGCGCTCCATCGTTCACCGAGTCGGCCATCTTCATCATCCGTTCGCCGTCCTTCTCTGCCGCCTACCCCTGGAAACTGAGCTTTTTGGGCAACCGTGTGGACCGGGCCACCGGCGCCCGCAGCTTCACGAGCTTTGACAGCCCCTACTGGCTGCCCGCGGCCACGCTCGAAGGCGGACGCCCGACAGTGGTCGAGCCCGACGCGCCCTGGGTGCGCATCTGGAAGGCGCGCGCCGTTGACATTGGGCTGTTTGCCGTACTCCTGGTCGCCGTCGCGGTGGTCTATGCCTACCGAGAAACGCTCACGCGCCGATCCACGCACAAGAACAAGTGGCCCGTGAACGCCTTCAAATACACCGCCTGGAGCCTGAGCATCGTGTTCGTCGGTTTTGGCGCCATGGCGCAGCCCTCGATCACGCAGGTGCTGACCTGGTTCCACTCCCTGTTGTTCCAGTGGACCTGGTCGCTGTTCCTGTCCGACCCGTTCATCTTCCTGTTCTGGATCTTCATCATCGCCACGGTGTTCCTGTTCGGGCGCGGGCTGTTTTGCGGCTGGATGTGTCCGTTTGGCTCACTGTCGGAAGCGATCTACAAGGTGGCGCGCAAGATCGGCTTCAAGCGTTTCCAGAGGCAGGTGCCCCAGCACTGGCACGACCGGCTCAAGTGGCTCAAATACCTCGTCTTCTTTGGCCTCATCACGGTGTCGATGTTTTCGATGGGCCTGGCCGAGAAGCTCTCAGAGGTCGAGCCGTTCAAGACCACCTTCCTGGTCGGCGTCTTCAACCGCCCCTGGCCATACGGCCTGTTCGTGGCCGCCATCTTGGGCCTTTCAATCTTCATCGAGCGGCCGTACTGCAAATACATCTGCCCGCTGGGTGCCTCGCTGGCCATGCCCAGCACCTTCCGCTGGTTTGGCTTGAAGCGCAAGAAGGACTGCAACAGCTGCAAGGCCTGCGCCGTGGGCTGCGGCGCACAGGCCATCGACGCCGACGGCCGCATCGACCACCGCGAGTGCCTGCACTGCCTCGACTGCATGGTCCTCTACACCGACACCAAGGGCTGCCCGCCGCTGGCCAGGGAGCGCAAGCGGCGCGAGAAGGACGGCCTGGAGATCACGCCGATCGGCAAGAACGGCTACTTCATCCCGATCCACCCCGACACCAGCCACGCCGCGCAGATCAGCGCCAAGGCGGCCCAGGGGCCGGACCCGCGCATGCCCACGCCGCCGGTGCTGCCTGCGCACAAGCAGGGCGCGCGCGGCCTGCGCTGGCTGCTGCTCGAAGTGCGCGACCACCTGTGGCCCTGGAGCGCCGAAGGCTGGCGCTCGCAGCGCGCGCTGCAGGTGGCCGGCGTGTCGCTGGCCATCGCGGCCAGCGTGGCCTGGGTGATGGCGGCGCTGGGTTCCGTGTCCTCCGGCGCGATCATTGGCTGGTGGTTTGGCTGGAGCGTCTACGAGGTGCTGATCCGCCTGTCGGGCAAGCGCTACGTCAAGGACGGCCTCTGGTGGCGCGACCGCTACCGCGTGGCCGGCGTGATGGACATGGTGAGCTATGTGGGGTTTAAGAACCTGATGCTGGGCGCGGCGCTGTTTCTGGTGCTCAAGTCTCTGGGGTGGCTGGTGCCATGAAACTTCTCTCACTGCGTCTGGCCGGTGCCGCACTGCTGGGCCTGATCGCCATGCAGCTGGCGCACGCGGCCACGCACAGCGTGCGGCCGGGGCAGGACCTGCAGGCTGCCATCGATGCTGCCGCGCCCGGCGATGAGGTCGAGGTGCAGCGCGGCTTCTACCGCGCCAACCTGCGCATCGACAAGCCGCTCACGCTGCGCGGCGTGGGCCGCCCCACGCTCAGCGGCGGGCAGACCGGCGACACCATCCGTGTCGCCGCGGCCGACGTGCGCATCGAGGGCCTGATCGTGCGCGACTCGGGCGGCAGCCTGAAAGAGCAGAACGCCGGCATCTACCTCTACCCCGGCGCGCACCGCGCCTTGGTGCTGAACTGCGACCTGACCTACAACCTGTTTGGCCTGTGGATCGAGAAGGCCAACGATGTGCGCATCGAGGGCAACCTCATCACCGGCAAGCGCGACTTCGCCTCGGCCCAGCGGGGCAACGGCATCCAGCTCTACAACACCCAGCGCGCGCAGATCCTGCGCAACAACATCAGCTTCGTGCGCGACGCGCTGTACGTGGACGTCTCGCACCACGCCATCTTCCGCGGCAACAGGCTGCACCACAGCCGCTACGGCACGCACTACATGACGTCCCACCACAACGTCTGGGAGGACAACGACACCTACTACAACCGCGGCGGCCTGGCGCTGATGGAAGTGCGCGAGCAGGTGGTGCGCGGCAACCGCGCCTGGGGCAACTCCGACCACGGCATCATGCTGCGCTCGGTGCAGGACGCGGTGGTCGAGAACAACGTGGTCGCCGGCAACAACCGAGGCTTCTTCATCTACGACGTCGAATACGCCTCCTTGAAGAACAACCTGGTGGTCGACAACGCCGTCGGCGTGCACCTGTCGGCCGGCTCGACGCGCAATGCGGTCGAGGGCAACGACTTCATCGGCAACCGCGAGCAGGTGCGCTACGTCGGCGCGCGCGACGAGCGCTGGGGCCAGGACAGCGGCAACCACTGGAGCAACTACCTGGGCTGGGACCGCAATGGCGACGGCGTGGGCGACGTGCCCTACGAGGCCAACGACATGGTGGACCGCCTGACCTGGCGCCACCCGAGCCTCAAACTCTTGCTGGCCAGCCCCGCAGTGCAGGCGCTGCGCTTGGTGGGCCAGCAATTTCCGCTGCTGCGCGTGCCTTCGGTCGTCGACCCGAAGCCGCGCATGCAGCCGACCCACCAACATTGGAGTGAATGGCGTGGCAAGCATTTCCCCGGTCAGTAACGTCGCCGCGGTCTCGCTGCGCGGCGTGGCCAAACACTACGGCGCTCTGCATGCGGTCGACGGCGTCGACCTCGACATCGCGCGCGGTGAGATTTTCGGCCTCATCGGCCACAACGGCGCGGGCAAGAGCACGCTGTTCAAGATGATGCTGGGCCTGGTGCCCGCCACCGCCGGCGAGATCCGGCTGGGCGGTGCGCAGGTGGGCGGGCGCGGCTTTCGCGCTGCGCGCCGCCACCTGGGCTACCTGCCCGAGAACGTGGTGCTCTACGACAACCTGAGCGGCATCGAGACGCTGCGCTTTTTCGCCCGGCTCAAGGGTGCGCCGGCCGGGCGATGCCAGGGCGTGCTCGACCGCGTGGGGCTGGCGCACGCCGGCCAGCGCCCGGTGCGCGAGTATTCGAAAGGCATGCGCCAGCGCCTGGGCTTCGCGCAGGCGCTGCTGGGGGCGCCCCAGGTGCTGTTCCTCGACGAACCCACCAACGGCCTGGACCCGCAGGCCATCCGCGACTTCTATGCCACGCTGCGCGGCCTGCAGGCGCAAGGCGTCACGGTCATCATCACCTCGCACATCCTGGCCGAGCTGCAGGAGCGCGTGGACCGCCTGGCCATCCTGTCGGCGGGCAAGGTGCAGGCGCTGGGCAGCGTCCAGGCGCTGCGCGAGCAAACGCAGATGCCGCTGCGTTTCGAGCTGCAGCTCGATGCGGCCGACGCGCCGGCCGTCGCCCAGGCGCTGCACCAGGCCACGGGCACCGTGGCCGAGCACAGCGCCACCGGCCTGCGCCTGTCGTGCCTGCGCGAACACAAGATGGCGGTGCTCGCTGCGCTGGCCCCGCTGGGCGCGCGCGTGCGCGACCTGCAGATGCACGAGCCCTCGCTCGAAGACGTGTTCTTCGGCTTTGCGGATTGAAGGACCACCCCATGGAATGGACGCAAATACTCACCCTGGCCGCGAAGGAATTCCGCGACCGCATGCGCAACCGCTGGGTGCTGGCGGTGGCGCTGGTGTTCACGGTGTTCTCGCTGGTCATCGCCTACTTTGGCGGCGCGCAGCAGGGCGCCGTGGGCTTTCGCTCGATCGAGTTCACCATCGCCAGCCTGGTCAGCCTGGTGATCTACCTGATCCCACTGATCGCGCTGCTGCTCGGCTTCGACGCCATCGTCGGCGAGCGCGAGCGCGGCTCGCTCGACCTGCTGCTCTCGCTGCCGATCACGCGGCTCGAACTGCTGCTGGGCAAGTACCTGGGCCTGGCGGCGGCGCTCACGCTGTCCACGCTGGCGGGCTTTGGCCTGGTGGCACTGCTGCTGTGGCAGCGCATCGACACGGCGGGCCTGTACCACTACGCCGGCTTCATGCTCAGCTCGGTGCTGCTGGGCCTGGCCTTCCTGAGCCTGGCCGTGCTGGTGTCGGTGGTGGCGCGCGACCGCACGCGCGCCTCGGGTCTGGCGATCGCGCTGTGGTTCTTCTTCGTGCTGGTGTTCGACCTGCTGCTGCTGGGCGTGCTGGTCGGCACGGGCGGGCGCTTTGGCGGCGAGGCCTTTGCCTGGCTGCTGCTGCTCAGTCCGGCGGACGTGTTCCGCCTTCTCAACGTGTTTTCGCTCGACGACGTGCGCACCCTCTACGGGCTGGCCAGCATCGTGCCGACGTCGTTGGGCAGTCCTGGGGTGATGGGCGGCGTCATGCTGGCCTGGATTGCGCTGCCGCTGGTGGTGGCGCGTTGGAGATTCAAATGATGGTGAACCGTAAACAAACCCTGTTGTCCCTGGCCACCACGGCCGTTCTCAGCGCCGCACTGGGCTGGGCTCTGGTGGCTTGCGACCAGACCTCGCAGGCAGTGTCGCTGGCGCCGGTCGAGATCGACCGCGCCACCAGCTGCGAGCTCGACGGCATGCTGCTGGCCGACTACCCGGGCCCCAAGGCGCAGGTGCACTACGCCGGTCAGGCGCAGCCGAGCTTCTTTTGCGACACGGTCGAGCTGTTCAGCACGCTGCTGGCGGGCGAGCAGGTGCGCCACGCGAGTGCCATCTACGTGCAGGACATGGGCCAGGCCGACTGGGAGCACCCGAGCGGCCACTGGACAGACGCCAAGGCCGCCGTCTATGTGCTGGGCAGCAAGCGCCACGGCTCCATGGGCCCGACCATTGCCAGCTTTGCCCAGGAGGCCGACGCCAAGCGCTTCGCCGCCGAATACGGCGGCAAGCTGCTGCGCTTTGCCGACATCACGCCCGACATGGTCGATTTGAGCGGCGGCGCGCTGCACGACACGCGCATGTAGGCGCCGCGATGCACCGCCTGCTCCGCTTCACGCCGCTGCGCGCCAGCATGCTGGGCATGGGGCTGCTGGCCGTGGCCGCGCTGGCGCTGTGGCAGGCACCGGCGTTGCGCGCGGCGCTTGCACCGCAGGCAGAGTTGGCGCCCGACGTCTGCGTGGTGGCCCCTCCCACCCCCTACGACCCGGCCCTGGGCCTGCCCGTGCATGCGGCGCGCGCCGTGCCCGCGGGCGTGCGCTGTCCGGTGTGCGGCATGTACCCCGAGCGCGCGCCGCAATGGGCCGCGCAGGTGATTTTTGCCAACGGCGACGCGCATTTCTTCGACTCGCCGCTGAGCCTGCTGATGTACCTCGGCGATGTCGGCCGCTACAGCCCCGGGCGCCAGGCCGGCGACATCGTGGCGCACTACGTCACCGACACCGCCAGCCAGCGCTGGACCGACGCGCGCCAGGCGTTCTATGTGCACGGCTCGTCGGCGCGCGGCCCCATGCGCGCGGGCAACCTGCCGGCGTTTGCCGCGCGCGATGCCGCCGAGCGTTTTGCCGCGCAGCGCGGCGGCGCGGTGCTGGCCTTTGGCGCCATCGATGCGGCGACGGTGCAGCGCCTCGATGGCCAGGCCCACGCCAGCCAGTGAGGCACACCCGGCCGCGGCGGCACAATGCGGGCCATGCCTGCACTCTCGCGCCGCCAGCTCACCGTTCTGGCCCTGCTCACCGTGGTCTGGGGCCTGAACTGGCCTGTCATGAAGATCGGTGTCACCGGCTTTCCGCCGCTGACCTTCCGCGCCCTCTCGCTGTGGCTGGGCCTGCCGGTGCTGGCGCTCGTGCTGCGCGCCGCCGGCATGCCGTTTGCCGTGCCGCGCGCGCACTGGGCCGCGCTGGCTTGGCTTGCGCTGTTCAACATGGTGCTGTGGCACGTGCTCATCATGCTGGCGATCCCCCAGCTCTCGAGCGGGCGCGCGGCCATCCTGGGCTACACCATGCCGATTTTCTCGGCCGTGCTGGGCAGCGCGTTCTTCGGCCAGCGCCTGGCGCCGCGCGCCTGGGGCGGCGTGGCGGCGGCGGCACTGGGTGTGCTCTTGCTGCTGTGGTACGAGTTCTCGCAGCTCGGCGGCCGGCCGCTGGGCGTGGCGCTGATGCTGGCCGCGGCCGCGTTCTGGGCGCTGGGCACGCAGATGCTGCGGCGCAGCAGCCTGCCCGTGCCCACGCTGACTCTGGCGTTCTGGATGATGGCCGTGAGCACGCTCGCCCTGAGCCTGCTGGCCGTCGGCTTCGAGCGTCCGGCCTGGCACGCGCCGGGCACGGCGACCTGGGGCGCCATCGCGTTCAACGCGGTGCTGGTGTTCGGCTTTGCCCAGCCGGCCTGGTTCTTTCTGGTGCGCGGCCTGCCGCCGGTGGCGTCCACGCTCAGCGTCATGCTGATTCCGGTGCTGGGCGTGTTCAGCGGCGCGCTCTGGCTGGGCGAACGGCTCCACTGGCAGGACTGGGCGGCGATGGGCTTGATGGTGCTGGCCATCGCCTCGGTGCTGTGGCCGCAGCGCGCGCCGTCACCGGCCCGCGCCGGGGCGCGCCATGGGCGCGATGTCACTCCTTGATTGATAGCTGTCAGCGCTTGATGGGCGGGCGTTTGATGGGCTTTTGACCAAAAATCCGGGGCGCTTTGACTCGCCGCCCCGCGTTCAGCGCCCCCCCGCCAGCAGCGGGAACAGCTTGCCCAGCCCGTCGGCCATCACCTCGACGGCCAGCGCCGCCAGGATCAGGCCCATGAGCCGCGTCATCACGTTGATGCCGGTCTTGCCGAGCACGCGCGCTATCGGTTCGGCGAGCGAGAAGCAGACGACCGTGGCCGCGGCGATCACCACGCCGTAGCCCACCAGCGCCACATGCTGCAGCCAGGTGTGCGCGCGGTCGGCGTAGATCACCACGGTGGACATGCAGGCCGGGCCGGTGAGCAGCGGAATCGTCAGCGGCACGACGGCGATGCTGGAGCCGGCAGCGGCCTTTTCCGCGCCTTCCTCCAGGTCGTTGGTGGCGGCCTTGGCCTCGGCCGGCTGGGCGTTGAGCATGTTCATCGCGCTGATCAGCAGCAGCATGCCGCCGCCGACCTGGAAGCTCTGCAGCGAGATGTTGAAGAACTCCAGGATCTGCAGGCCCAGCAGCGCGCACACGGCGATCACGCAGAAGGCGCTGAAGGCGGCGGTCTGGATCGTGCGCCGGCGCTGCGCCGGCGAAAAGCCCTGGGTGTAGTGGATGAAGAACGGCACGATGGCCAGCGGGTTCACGATGGCCAGCAGCGTGATCAGCGGTTTGAGGTCCATCAACGGCCTCCGGAGACGTCGAGCAGCGACGCGGTGGTGTAGCTGGCCGCATCCGAGAGCAGCCAGACGATGGCCTGCGCGACCTCCTGCGCCGTGCCGGCGCGCTGCATCGGCACCGTGTGCGCCAGGTCGCGCACGCGCTCGGGCAGGCCGCCGCTGGCGTGGATCTCGGTGTCGATCAGGCCGGGGCGCACCGCATTGACGCGGATGCCCTCGGCCGCCACCTCGCGCGCCAGGCCGAGCGTGAAGGTGTCGATGGCGCCCTTGCTCGCGGCGTAGTCCACGTACTGGTGTGCCGCGCCCAGGCGCGCGGCCGCGCTCGAGACGTTGACAATGGCGCCGCCCGCGCCGCCGTGGCCCGTGCCCATGCGGCGCACGGCCTCGCGCGCGCACAGAAAACTGCCGACCACGTTGGTGTTGAAGATGCGGCGCAGGCGCGCGGCGTCCATCTGGTCCACGCGTGCGGGCATGTCCACCACACCGGCGTTGTTGACCAGGGCCGTGAGCGGGCCCAGCTTTGCGTCCACCCGCGCGAACAGGGCCTGCACCTGGTCCTCGTGCGCCACATCGGCCTGGACGGCGAGGGCCGTGCCACCCGCAGCGCGGATCTGGCGCACGACCTCGTCGGCGGCCAGCGAGTTGCTGTGGTAGTTCACGGCCACGGCATGGCCTTGCTGCGCCGCCAGCAGCGCCGTGGCCGCGCCAATGCCGCGCCCACCGCCGGTGATGAGTGTCACTTTGTCCAAAGGTCTGTCTCCTGCAAGAATGCGAGGTCGCGGAATGTGCGCCATTACAGCATTGCCATGGCGCATGGCGCATGGCGCACGGCCACCGCGCCGACCGTCCCCCACCACCAAGGAGCAAGAACATGGGCAGTTTTGTGGATTTGACCGCCGCCGACGGGTTCGCCGTCCCCGCCTGGGTCGCCGAACCCGAGGGCACGCCACGCGGTGGCGTGGTCGTGCTGCAGGAGATTTTTGGCGTGAACTCGCACATCCGCGGCGTCGCCGAGCGGTTTGCCGCGCGCGGCTATGTGGCCGTGGCGCCTGCCACCTTCGCGCGCACCAAGCCGGGCGTGGAGCTCGGCTACAGCGACGCCGACATGCAGGCGGGCTTTGCCCTCAAGACGGCGGTCGACCAGCTGCCCGGCGCCGGCGTGATGCCCGACATCCAGGCCGCCATCGACCACGCTGCAGCGCGCAGCGGCGGCAAGGTCGGCATCGTCGGCTTCTGCTGGGGCGGCCTGCTGACCTGGCGCGCGGCCTGCGAGCTGCGCGGCTTGGCCGCGGCCGTGTGCTACTACGGCGGCGGCATGACCACGGCCGAGGAGGCGGCGCGCAAGCCGCACTGCCCGGTGCTGGCGCACTTTGGCAGCCGCGACCACTGGATCTCGCAGGACAGCGTGCAGGCCTTTGCGCGCGCGCAGCCGCAGGTGCAGGTGCATGTGTACGACGCCGACCACGGCTTCAACTGCGACCAGCGCGGCTCCTACGACGAGGCCGCCGCAGTGGCGGCACGCGAGCGCACGCTGGCGTTTTTTGCGCAGCACCTGGGCTAGAAGCCGATCCCGCCCGCGGGCGCTGTGTCATCCGGCCGCTGGCAAGAGCCGGAGCGCAGTGCGCGCGGGCGGATGCGCAGGGTGGGCCACAGGCGCGCTGTCGCGCGTCTCCGGCCAGCGTGAACACCGCAATGGACTGCACCTGGCCCTGCGCCTGGGCCCCGAGCCGTTCTTCGTACATGGAGTGCAGCGCGGCGTTGGAGCGGCTGATGCCCCACAGCCCCAGGCTGCCCATGGTCAGCACCAGTAGGCACAGAGCAGGCCCGCCAGCGCGACGATGCGGGTGGAAATCTTGAAACGGTTCAGGCAAGGTTTCGGTGCTCATCCCGCCCAGGCGGCCGCCGGTTGTGGTGCGTTGGAAGGGGCGGTGGGCACGCTGGCGTGGTGCGCCAGCCAGTGCTCGAACTGCGCCAGCGGCAGCGGCCTGCTCAACAGGTAGCCCTGGAACAGCGGGCAGCCCAGGTGCAGCAGCGCCTGGCGCTGGTCTTCGGTTTCCACGCCCTCGGCAATCACGTCCAGGCCCAGGTTGTCGGCCATGCCGATGATGGTTTGCACAATGGCTGCGTCGCTGGGCTCGGTGACGATGTCCTGCACGAAGCTGCCATCGATCTTGAGCTGGTGCAGCGGCAGCCGCTTGAGGTGGGTGAGCGACGAGTAGCCGGTGCCGAAATCGTCGAGCGCAAAACGCACGCCCTGCCGACGCAGGGTCTGCATCTTGTGGATGGTGTCGGCGATGTCGTGCAGCATCAGGCTCTCGGTCAGCTCCAGGACCAGCCGGGCCGGGTTGGCGGTGGTGTGCGCCAGCGCGTTCTGCACCTGGACGAGAAAATTGGGGTGGGCGAACTGGCGCGCGCTGACGTTCACGGCCAGCACCAGCGCCTGCGTCGAGGCATGGCTCTCCCAGCGCTTGAGCTGCATGCAGGCCTGCTGCAGCACCCATTCGCCCAGGGGCACGATCAGGCCCGACTCCTCCGCGACGGGGATGAACTGTGCCGGCGAGACGCTGCCGAAGTGCGGGTGCGTCCAGCGCAGCAGCACCTCGGCGCCGGTGGCCTGGCGCTGGGCGTTGACCTGGACCTGGAAGTGCAGTTGAAGCTGCCCGGCATCGATGGCGCCATGCAGCGCGTCCTGCAAGGACATGCGGTGCTCAAGCCGCGCCTGCAGTGCAGGGTCGAAAAAGCAAAAACCATTGCGCCCCGTGTTCTTGGCCTGGTACATGGCCACGTCCGCACGCTTGAGCAGCTCCTTGATGGTGGTGTTGTTGTGCCGGAACAGGCTGATGCCGATGCTGGCGCTGGAGCGGTGCACTTGGTTGGCCAGCCGGCTGGGTTTTTGCAACAGGGCCAGAAGCTGCTGCGCCATCGCTCCGAGTTCCTCCTTCGCACAGGTCTGCTGCGGCGGCAGGTCGTCGACAAGGATGACGAACTCGTCGCCACCGAGGCGCGCGATGGTGTCGCTGGCGCGCACCGCGCCGCGCAGGCGTTGCGCAATGTCCACCAGGAGCTGGTCGCCCACTTCGTGGCCCAGGGTGTCGTTGACGGTCTTGAAGTTGTCCAGGTCCAGCAGCAGCACGGCGCGATGGCGGTGGTCCCGGCCACTGGCCTCCAGGGCCGAATGCAGGCGCTCGCGCAGCAGGCGGCGGTTGGGCAGGTGCGTGAGCGGGTCGTAGTAAACGAGCTGGTCGATGGCCTTTTCGTTGGCGCGCAGCTTGCGTTGCAGCGCCTGCAGCGCGCGCATCACAGCGCTGATTTCGTCCTTGCCGCGGATGCGGATGGGGGTGTCGAGCTTGCCATTCTCGATATGGCGAAACACCTTGATCACGTGCCGCAGTGGCCCGACGATGGAGCGTATGAGCAGCACGCCGAGCAAGGTCAGCACCGCCATTGCCAGCACCAGCGCGCCCACGGCGCCCCGGTAGGTCTGCTGGTAGCGCTGCACACCGGCGCTGTAGGCCGCCTGCGCGGCGTCGAACTGCAGGTTGATCAGTGCCTGGATGTCGGGCTGGGCGCGCTCATAGAGGGCGTGCGCCCGGGAAGCGGGGCGCCCAATGTCGTGGTACGCCCGCGTGCGCAGGGCCGTGATCGCGGGCAGGACGGCTTCCTGCACGTACTGGTCGCGGCGCGAGGCAAACCGCTGTGCCAGGGCGCGCTCCTGCGCGTCGTCCAGGTTGCCTTGGTAGGCGGCCCACAACGCGTTGATGGCTTCCATGTTGTGCGCCAGTTCCTCGGCGACTGCGTCGGCGGCGCCAGGGCGGTGGACGATGGCGCCCTCGTCCAGCGCGATCTGCAGTTGCAGGCGGTTGGACAGCATCAGGTGGGAAATCTGGGCCAGTGCGCGCACCGGCTTCATGCGGTCCTCGTAGACCAGGCGCAGGCTGTCCTGCGAGGCGGCAAGACCGCTGATGCCAGCCGCTGCCAACAGCACCGCGACCAGCATCGCCAGCGCCATCATCCAGGCCAGCCGCGTGCCGATGCGCAGGCGTGAAAAAAGCGGGTGGCCACCCTGCCAGCGCCGGGCCAGGCGCCGCAGCCAGCCCAGGCAGGAGCGCCTGGCGTGGTGCGCTCTCATGGGATGGCGCCGCGGGGTCGACCATGGTCGGGGCCCAGCCGGGGGCAGGAGACGGGAAGAGGCGGTGGCGAAAAGCGGGAAAGGAGCCTGAACATGCGTGCGTCCGACCCTGGAGCGGTGCCAGGGTCTACAAGGTGCTTGCGCTCGGCATGGCAAAACGCCGTGGGCAAGCCGTTGCAAGGCAGGGTCGGGGCCTTGGGGTCGCCTGTGCTGCGGGAGCGCGGCAGCCAGACAAAGAGCCGCTTTTTATACCTGCGATCGTGCGGCTTCGCAATGCGCGGCGACAGAGAGGATGCGGTTTTTTGGGTCAGGGAGGCAGCAAGGCCTCGTGGGCATCGATGGCCTTGGCCGCCAGGGCCGAGAGCTTGATGCGCTGCGTGCGCGAGGCTGCCCGCAGAAGTTCGAACGCCTGGGCGCGGCGCAGCCGGTGCTGGGCCATGGCGATGCCGGTGGCCACATTGATGTCCCGGTCGCCATCGAGCGCGGCCTGCAGCTGGGCGCGTATCTGGCGCAGGCCATCGAGTTCGCGGGCGCGTTGCAGCGCCGCCTCGATGGTCGGGCGGATCTGGAAGATGTCCAGTGGCTTGACCATGTAGCCCAGCGCGCCCGAGTGCGCGGCGCGGGCGACGGTCTCGGGGTCGCTGTAAGCGCTGAGCATGACGAACGGAATACGGTCGAGGTCGCGCAGGCGTTCGACCCATTCCAGGCCACCGCGGCCGGGCAGGTGCACGTCCAGGATCACTAGGTCTGGGCGCATGCCGCTGGCCAGCAGGGTTTCGACGTCGTCCACCGAATCGGCCGTGCTGACGCGGTAGCCGGCCTCGCGCAGGCCGCGGGCCATGGTGGCCAGGATCAGCCGGTCATCGTCGACCAGCAGCAGGTGGGGGGACGCGGGCAGGGACGGGGTGTTGCTGGGGTTCATGCGGTGGCGGGGCATTCGAGTTCAATCACGGGCGGCTGCAGCCGCAGCCGCACCACGGCCCGCCGCCCGGATTGCTCCGTGCTCAGGGCGGCACCGCGGCGCGGCATCAGGGCCGCAACCAGGTCCAGCCCGATGTGCGCGGCGGCTGCCTTCTCCTGCCATTGTCCGGGGTTGGAGATGGTGATCTGCACCACATCGGCCTGGCCACCCTTGCGCAGTGCGATGCGCACGTCCTGGTGCCCCTGGCCACCATGCTTGATGGCGTTGAGGATCAGCTCGTTGAGCACCAGCGCCACCGGCACGGCCTCGGCATGGTGCAGGCGGCAGGGTTGCCAGTTTTCCGGAATGTCCAGCGCAATCGGCACCTGCCACAGCGATTGCAGGCCTGCGGCCACGGCACGGGTGAGCTCGCACAGCCGCACCTGGTCGACGCAGGCACGCCCTTGCAGGCCGTGGATGACGGCAATGCTCTGCACCTGGCCGATGAGCTGTGTTACTGGGCCCTGCAGTTGCGGGTGCGCACGGCCGAAGTCCCGCATGATCCCCATGATGCCCTGCAGGTTGTTCTTGATGCGGTGGTGCACTTCCCGCACCAGCGCATCGCGCAAGGCCTGTTCGCGCTGGTTGCGCTGCACCTCCTGTTCGCGCAGGCTGGTCACGTCGGACACGGTCAGCACGTAGTGCGTGGTGCGCGCATGGCGGTCCAGCACCGGCGTGATGCCGACCCAGGCCGGGTAGAGGGCGCCGGATTTGCGCCGGTGCCATTCCTGGCGCTGCACGGCGTGGCGCAGGGGCTCGGCGCAGGCGCTGGTTGCGCCATGGGCCTCTGTCCCGGACGGCGCTTCGGGCCTGTCCGGCTCAGGTGCGCGCAGAAACTGCGGTGTCTTGCCCAGCACCTCGTGCGCGCCGTAGCCGGACATGGCCAGGAACGACCGGTTGGCCTGCAGGATCACCTGGCGGGCATCGGTGATGAGCAGGCCCTGCTGGCATTCAAAGGCAATCGCGGCCACGCGCAGATGGGCGTCTTGCCGCCGGCGCTCGGAAAAATAGGACGCCAGCGACATGCCGACCAGCGACAGGATCGCCATGAACGACCCGTAGCCGAATCCCTGGCTGAGCGCGATGTCCCGCGCAAAGAAGCCGGTGCCCTGGCAGATGCCCCACAGGGCCTGCAGCGCCACCAGGCACAGCAACCCCACTGTGCCCAGCAGGCCCAGGCGCACGCCGGCCCAGGTGACGAACAAGAACATCCAATAGGCGTTGGCCACCGGATCGAGCAGGTCGCTGCGCCAGCCGGCAAAGATCACCTGCCCCGCCAGGAGGGTCAGCCCATACACCAGGAGGCCCTCGGGCAGGCGCGCCAGCGCCTTGGTCGTGCCCAGGGTGCGCCACCATGCCAGGATCAGGGCGGCGACCAGCACCGTGCCCAGGGCTTCGCCCATCCACCAGCGCAGTACCGTGAGCGGCCAGGCGCTGGTGCTGACCAGCCCCGCGGCAAGCACGGCCGTGGCCCCCGCCAGTGCGCCGGCCCCCGCGCCGGCAATGCCGGCATAGGCCAGCAGCTGCCGGCAGGCCCGGAATGAATGGCAGCGCAGATCGAAATGTCCCACGTGCAGCAGCAGCCAGGCGCCCAGCCACGCCGCCACCATGGCGGCCAACGCCTCGCTGGCCAGTACCGCCGGCGACATGCCAGCGTGGGTGGCATGCACCAGTACCGTCCCCACCAGCACGCTGGCGACGCCGCGCCGTCCGCCCAGCAGCGCCAGCGCCAGGGCCAGGCCGCCGGCGGGACGAAACAGGTGGGTGAAGTGCGGGTCCAGCCCATGCGCTGGCGCCATGTCGGCCACCAGCATGTAAAGCAAGGTGGTCGCCAGGAAGGCCAGCGGCGAGAAGGGCTGGGAAGGGTAGGGCACGCGCAGGCAGGCAAGCAGAAGATGTATCCAAGTGTGCACCATCGCGCCCCACCCCCTGGCGTCCGCACATGCGGCGTGGGCCCCTGGGTGCGAGTGGGGCCCGCGCGGAGGGCGTGGTCAAGCCACGCCGAGGGCCGCCTGCAGCTCCAGCGCATGGCCTGTGGCGTGGCCCAGCGCGGTGTTGTCGAAGATGCACCATGCCTGGGCCCCTGCGGCGCGTGCCGCCTGCAGCTGCGCCGCGACGGCGGCGAGCGCGGGCGCGCCGTAGGGCGAGTAATAGACCTGCGGCGCCCCGTGCAGGCGCAGGTAGCGCAGGCCGGGCCAGCCGCCGGGCGCGCTGCCGCCCGCGTGCAGCACCGGGTCGGCCTGTACGCGGGCGATCTGCGCGGCGTGCAGCAGCGCGTCGGCCTGCGGCGTGAACCAGCTGGCGTGGCGCGGCTCGAGCGCGACCGCGCCACCGTGGCGTGCGCGCAGCAGCGCGGTGAAAGCCGCCGCCGTGTCGGCGTCAAAGCGCAGGCTGGGCGGCAGCTGCACCAGCAGGCACCCGAGGCGCCCGCCCAGGCCTTCGACCTGCGCCAGGAAGGCGTCGAGCAGTGCGGCGCAGCCGTGCAGGCGGCGCTCGTGCGTGATGCTGCGCGGCAGCTTGACGCTGAAGCGGAAGTCGCCCGGCACGCTGGCCGCCCAGCGCGCATAGGTGGTGCGCTGGTGCGGGCGGTAGAACGAGGAGTTGATCTCCACCGCCCGCAGGCGCGTGGCGTAACGCTGCAGGTGCGTGCCGTCGGCGCCAAACTGCGGCCACAGCGGCCGCGGCAGGCTCCAGCCGGCGCAACCTATGTACACGCTGGCCGGGGTCGACGGCGCTGGCACGCCTGCCGCCATCAGCCGCTTTCCAGGCGGCGCAGGTAGCGCTTGCGCCAGAACAGCACCACCAGCGCCACGGCCATCAGCGCCATGCCGGCCATGGCCCACCAGAAGCCGCCCTGCCGGTGCACCAGCGGCAGCACTTCGAAGTTCATGCCGAAGATGCCCGCGATCAGGTTGAGCGGCAGGAACACGGCCGTGAGCGCGGTGAGCGTGCGCATGATGGTGTTGGTGCGGTGGCCCTGCACGCTGAAGTGCATCTGCACCGCCGTCTCGGCGCTCTGCCCGAGCCGGCGCACGTGGTGCAGCACCCGGTCGATGTGCTCGAGCACATCGCGGCTGCGCACCTTGAGCAGCTCGAGCACCTCGGCCGCCGCGCTGCCGGCCCCGTCGTTGTCACCGGGGCTGCCCGCGGTGGCCGGGGCCGGCAGCGTCTCGAGCGCCGCCATCCAGGCGCGCAGCGCGGTGCGCTGGTCTTCACACAGGTCTTCGAGCTGGTGCAGCGTCAGGCGCGCCTCCAGCAGCCCATGCCAGTTGGAAAAGCGCGAGCGCGGGTCCAGCAGCACCGCCTGCCACTGGTCCAGCTGCTGCGTGAGTTCGCGGCGCGCCCCGAGGAAATCGTCCACCGCCAGCCCGACCAGCTGCAGCATCAGGTCGGCCGGGTGGGACAGCACGCGCGCTCCCACCAGCGCGGCGCTGGCACTGCAGTCGCGCGTGCCGGCCAGCAGGCGCTCGGCGCAGCTGCGGGCCAGCGCGCTGTCGTCGGGGTGCACCGACAGCAGCACGCGCTCGAACACGGCGCAGCCCATGGCGTGCGTGGCGATCTGCGCCAGCCGCGGCGGTGAGGGGCGGGCGCGGTGCGTGGCCTTCGGCGCGCCGCGGGCCGACAGGCCCGGGCCGGGCGCCGCCGCGAGGCAATGAAACACCATCAGGTCGTACTGCGAGGTGTAGTCGTACTGCGACGGCAGCTGCGCGTTGAGCAGGTCGCTGACATGCAGCTCCAGCAGCCGCGCGCCCGCCAGGCGCATGAGCGCCTCCTGCACCGGCGCCACGTGCGCGCTCAGGTGCGCATGCGTGGTGGCCAGCCACAGTGTGCCTTCGGTAGGCAGCTGCGCCGGCAGCTCGGCCAGTTCGGTGGCGCCGCCACCGCCGTGAAGGTGCAGGATGCGCATGCGATGGGGGCTGAAAATGGGCTTTAACGCTTACTGGAAAAGCGCTTGCAGCTCTTATTTCCGGAGCAAGCGCGCTGCCTCCCGCGCGAAGTACGTCAGCACCCCATCGGCGCCGGCGCGCTTGAAGGCCAGCAGGCTTTCCATCATCACGGCATCGTGGTCGAGCCAGCCGTGGGCGGCGGCGGCCTTGAGCATGGCGTATTCGCCGCTCACCTGGTAGGCAAAGGTCGGCACCTTGAACTCGTCCTTGACACGGCGCACCACGTCCAGGTACGGCATGCCGGGCTTGACCATGACCATGTCGGCCCCTTCGGCCAGGTCCGATGCCACCTCGCGCAGCGCCTCGTCGGTGTTGCCGGGGTCCATCTGGTAGACGTTCTTGTCGGCCTTCCCCAAGGCACCGCGCGTGCCGACGGCGTCGCGGAACGGGCCATAGAAGGCGCTCGCGTACTTGGCGCTGTAGGCCATGATGCGCGTGTGGATGTGGCCGTGCGCTTCGAACGCGTCGCGGATCGCACCGATGCGCCCGTCCATCATGTCGCTGGGCGCGACGATGTCCACGCCCGCCTCGGCATGCGCGAGGGCCTGGCCCACGAGCACCTCGACGGTCTCGTCGTTGAGGATGTAGCCGGTCTCGTCGAGCAGGCCGTCCTGGCCGTGGCTGGTGTAGGGGTCGAGCGCCACGTCGGTCATCACGCCCAGGTCGGGGAATTCCCGTTTGAGTGCCCGCACCACGCGCGGGATCAGGCCGTCGGGGTTCAGCGCTTCCTTGCCGTCGGGCGTCTTGAGCGCGGCGTCGATCGACGGGAACAGCGCCATGACCGGGATGCCCAGCTGCACGCAGTCCTCGGCCACGGGCAGCAGCAGATCGAGGCTCAGGCGGTCCACGCCGGGCATGGACGGCACGGCCTGGCGCAGGTTCTGGCCCTCGTGCACGAACACCGGGTAGATCAGGTCGTGCGGCGTGACGGCGTGCTCGCGCACCAGGTTGCGGGTGAAGGCGTCGCGGCGCAGGCGGCGCGGGCGCTGGGTCGGGAAAGGGGGAGGGCTGGAGAGGTGCATGGGGAAAATTGTGCCCCATCCGCACGCGGGCGGGGCCGCGGCGCCCACACGCCCGTGCCGGCCATGCAGCTGGCGTGTGGCGCAGCCCACTAAACTGGCGCCATGCTTTGGGTCAAATCGTTTCACATCGTCTTCGTGGCCAGCTGGTTTGCCGGCCTGTTCTATCTGCCGCGCATCTTCGTCAACCTGGCGATGGTGTCGCCGCAGTCGGCGGCCGAGCGCGAGCGGCTGCTGCTGATGGCGCGCAAGCTGATGCGCTTCACGACCCTGCTGGCCGTGCCCGCCGTGGCGCTGGGCCTGTGGCTGTGGCTGGGCTACGGCATCGGCCGTGGACCGGGCAACGGCTGGATGCACGCCAAGCTGGCCGTGGTGCTGCTGGTGCTCGGATACCACCATGCGTGCGGCGTGATGCTGCGCCGGCTCGCGGCCGGCACCAGCGCGCGCAGCCATGTGTGGTTCCGCTGGTTCAACGAAGTGCCGGTGCTGCTGCTGACGCTGGCGGTGGTGCTGGTGGTGGTCAAGCCGTTTTGAGCGCCGGGGCTGCCCGTCCGCCCGCCGCGCCGCCGCTGGACGAGCCCATGCACAAGACCTCGGCCTGGCCGCTGGCGCTGGTGTATGCGGCGCTGATTGTTTTTGCGAGCCTGTTCCCGTTCTATGGCTGGCGCGCCCAGGGCATTTCGCCCGAGGTGTTTCTGTGGGCGCCCATCCCGCCGCCGTACTGGACCGGGTTCGACGTCGCCATCAACGTGCTCGGTTATGCGCCGCTGGGCTTTTTGCTGGCGCTGGCGCTGCTGCGCACCGGCTGGCCCCAAAGCGCCGTGCCGCTGGCGGCGCTCGCGGGCCTGTTGCTGTCGGCGGGCATGGAGTTCCTGCAGATCTACCTGCCCAAGCGCGTGCCCTCCAACCTCGACCTCGTGCTCAACGCGGCCGGGGCCTTAAGCGGTGCGCTGCTGGCGGCGCTGCTCGAGCGGCTGGGCGCCATCGACCACTGGAGCCGGTTTCGCACCCGCTGGTTCGTGGCCGATGCGCGCGGCGCGCTCGTCCTGCTGGCGCTGTGGCCCTGGGCCCTGCTGTTTCCGGCGGCCCAGCCGTTTGGCCTGGGCCAGGTGCTCGAACGCCTGGAACTTGCGCTCGAGGACCTGCTCGAGGACACGCCTTTCCTGACCTGGCTGCCGGTGCGCGAGGAGGCGCTGCAGCCGCTGTCGCCGGCCGCCGAGCTGTTGTGTGTGGCGCTGGGGCTGCTCGTGCCCTGCCTGCTCGGCTACGCGGTCATTCGCCACGTCGGGCGGCGCGCCGTGTTTGCGCTGGCGGCGGTGGCCGTCGGCGTGGCGGCGACGGCGTTGTCGGCCGCGCTCAGCTACGGCCCGGCGCACGCCTGGGTGTGGCTGGGCATGCCGGTGCGCGCTGGCATCTGGGTCGGCTTGGTGATGGCGGCGCTGCTGCTGGCGCTGCCGCGGCGCGCCTGCGCCGTGCTGCTGCTGCTGGTGCTGGCGGTGCACCTGAACCTGCTCAACGATGCGCCGACCAGCGCCTATTTCGCGCAAACCTTGCAGGCCTGGGAGCAGGGGCGTTTCATCCGCTTCTTCGGCATCGGCCAGTGGCTGGGCTGGCTCTGGCCTTATGCCGCGCTCGTGTATCTGGTCCTGCGCGCCTCGCGCGGCGAACAGGCTTCCTAGAATGGCAGGCATGACCGACACCCCCGCTGCGGCGCCCAGCTACTTTGCGCGCCACATCTTTTTTTGCCTCAACGAGCGCGCCAACGGCGAGAACTGCTGCGCGCAGCACGGCGCGCAGGCGGCGTTCGAGCATTGCAAGAAGCTGGTCAAACAGGCCGGCCTGGCCGGTCCCGGCCAGGTGCGCGTGAACAAGGCTGGCTGCCTGGACCGCTGCGCCGCCGGCCCCGTGGCCGTGGTCTACCCCGAAGGCACCTGGTACAGCTACGTGGACGCGAGCGACATCGACGAAATCGTCGAGTCGCACCTGAAAAACGGCGTGGTGGTGGAGCGCCTGCGCACGCCGGCGGAACTTGGGCGCTGATCGGCACTCCACCCTGTTTCCAGCTTTTTGGGCTCCAGCGCTTTTCCAGCAAGCGTTGGCAGCTATTGATCGGATAGCAAACGTGAATGCACAGACTGAACGCCTGAGCCTGGCGGGCGCCGCAGGCGCCATCGAGGCCGTGCGCGATGCGGCCCAGGTGGGCGCGGGCGCTGCGCCGCGCGGCGTGGCCGTCATCGCCCATCCCCATCCGCTGTTTGGTGGCACCCTGGACAACAAGGTGGTGCAGACCCTGGCGCGCGCCTTCGTGCAGTGCGGCTGGACGGCGGTGCGCTTCAACTTCCGCGGCGTCGGCGCCAGCGCCGGCGTGCACGACGCGGGGCAGGGCGAGGCGCAGGACTTTCTCTCCGTCGTCGCGCAGGCCGCACCCGAAGGGCCGATCGCCCTGGCCGGCTTCTCGTTCGGCGCCTTCGTCACCAGCCACGCGCTGGCCGCCCTGTGGGGCGCGCGCAGCGTCGAGCAGGTGGTGCTGGTCGGCACGGCCGCCAGCCGCTTTGGCGTCGCACCGCTGCCCCCCGAGGCGCATCTGCGCACCCTGGTGGTGCACGGCGAGCACGACGACACCGTGCCCCTGGCCGCCGTGATGGACTGGGCGCGCCCGCAGACACTTCCTGTCACAGTCGTGCCGGGAGGCGGTCATTTCTTTCACGGACAATTGCCGCTGCTGAAAAACCTGGTGGTGCGCCACCTGCAATCGCGCGCCTGACGCGCTCTTCGCCCGCGCCACCGCCGCCCCGCTGCGGAGCGCCCTGTGCGCGGTTCCTTATCCTTTTCCCGACTGCTCTCACTGCCCTCATGAAACGCATCCTGTCCGTCTTCCGCTCCCTCGTCCTGGTGATCGGGGTCTCTTCGGCCGCCCTGGTGGCCCAGGCCCAGGCGCCTCAGCCCCCGGAAATCGCCGCCCGCACCTACATGCTGGTCGACGTGACCGCCAACCAGATCCTGGCCGCCAAGGACATCGATGCCCCCGTGGAGCAGGCTTCGCTGACCAAGCTGATGACCGGCTACCTGGTGTTCGACGCGCTGCGCGCCAAGAAGATCGACCTGCAGCAAAAGCTTCCCGTGAGCGTGCGCGCCTGGAAGATGCCGGGTTCGCGCATGTTCATCGACCCCAAGATGCAGGTGCCCGTGGAAGACCTCATCAAGGGCATGATCGTGCAGTCCGGCAACGACGCCACCATGGCCCTGGCCGAGGGCGTGGGCGGCACGGCCGAACAGTTCGTCAAGCTCATGAACGACCAGGCCAAGGCCCTGGGCATGACCGGCACCAGCTACAAGAACCCCGAAGGCCTGACCGAGCCCGGTCACCTGACCACGGCGCGCGACCTGAGCATCCTGGCGACGCGGCTGATGCGCGATTTCCCGCAGTTCATGCACTATTACGCGACCAAGCAGTACAGCTACCCGGGCACGCCCTCTTCCAACGGCAACAACCGGAACTCGCTGCTGTTCCGCGACCCCACCGTGGACGGTCTCAAGACCGGCCACACCGCCGCCGCCGGCTACTGCCTGGTGGCCACGGCCAAGCGCGAATTCCCCAACGTCGGCACGCGCCGCCTGCTCTCCATCGTGCTCGGCGCCGGAAGCGAGAACGCCCGCGCCAACGAAAGCCAGAAACTGCTGAACTGGGGCTACACCGCGTTCGACGCCGTCAAGCTCTTTGACGCCGGCCAGAGCGTGGCCACGCCCGCGGTCTGGAAAGGCAAGGGCAGCACGGTCAAGATGGGCCGCGACGACGCCATCGTCGTCGCCGTGCCTTCGGGCAGCGCCGGCAAGATCACGACCCAGGTCTCGCACCAGGACCCGCTGATCGCCCCGTTCGGCAAGGGCCAGGCCATCGGCGCGCTCAAGGTCGTGCTGGGCGAGCAGTCGCTGCGCGAAGTGCCGCTGATTGCGCTCGAAGGTGTCGAGCAGGCCGGTGTGCTCGGCCGCGCCTGGGACGCCATGCGCCTGTGGATCAAGTAACCACTATTGAAAGCATAGCTTTCAGCGCTTGATGGGTAAGGGTTAGGCGCTGTTTTTGCTTGAAACCGTGGCCGCGCGCCACGGAGCGCAGGCATTCTGGGGCCGCAATTGCCGCTTGCCACCAGGGGCTTGCGCTGGTAGAGTCGAGGGCTTTTCGGAAATTCCGAAGGGATTCACGTTTTCGTTTTTTACGTTTAGGGACGATAGTATTCATGCCAACCATTAACCAGCTCGTGCGTCACGGGCGTGAGGTCGAAAAGACCAAGTCCAAGAGCCCGGCGATGGAAAACTCGCCGCAGCGCCGCGGTGTGTGCACCCGTGTGTACACCACGACGCCCAAGAAGCCCAACTCCGCTCTGCGCAAGGTCGCCAAGGTGCGCCTGACCAACGGTTTTGAGGTCATCTCCTACATCGGCGGCGAAGGCCACAACCTGCAGGAACACAGCGTGGTGCTGGTTCGCGGCGGTCGTGTCAAGGACTTGCCCGGTGTGCGTTACCACATCGTGCGCGGTTCGCTCGACCTGCAAGGCGTGAAAGACCGCAAGCAGTCGCGCTCCAAGTACGGCGCCAAGAAGCCCAAGGCGAAATAAGCCCTGGCGCTGCCAACAAACGGTGTTTGATTCGCCTGGCTGGCGGCATCAAACGTAGTGACCCCAAGCGCGGAGTGCTCCGTGTGGGTCGAGTAAGTGGGATTCAGGATGGATCTCGCGGTGTCTGAAAAGACGCCAACTGAAGCAAATTAGAGGTGAAAAATGCCACGTCGTCGCGAAGTCCCCAAACGTGAAATTCTGCCGGACCCTAAATTCGGTAACGTAGAGCTGTCCAAATTCATGAACGTGATCATGGAAGGCGGCAAAAAAGCAGTGGCCGAGCGCATCATTTATGGTGCCCTCGACCTGATTGAGAAGAAGCACCCTGACAAGGACCCACTGGAAGCTTTCGTGGTTGCCATCAACAACGTCAAGCCCATGGTCGAAGTCAAGTCGCGTCGCGTCGGTGGTGCCAACTACCAGGTGCCCGTCGAAGTGCGCCCTGTCCGTCGCCTGGCCTTGTCCATGCGCTGGATCAAGGAAGCCGCCCGCAAGCGCGGTGAGAAGTCGATGGCCCAGCGCCTGGCCAATGAGCTGCTCGAAGCGACCGAAGGCCGTGGCGGCGCCATGAAGAAGCGTGACGAAGTGCACCGCATGGCCGAAGCCAACAAGGCATTCAGCCACTTCCGTTTCTAAACCGGAAGACCTTCCCGAGTCCGCACAGGCCGCCGGCATTCATGCCTGCGGCCTTGTGTTGATTCAGAGGGCTCTCATATACAGAGGCTGGGCGCACGCGCTGCCTGTCGCAGCGCCGACCCACCCCAGACGATCAATCAAGGATCCATCATGGCTCGCAATACCCCCCTCGAGCGCTACCGCAATATCGGTATCTCGGCGCACATCGACGCAGGCAAGACCACCACGTCCGAGCGCATTCTTTTCTACACGGGCGTGACCCACAAGCTCGGCGAGGTGCACGACGGCGCAGCCACCACCGACTGGATGGAGCAAGAGCAAGAGCGCGGCATCACCATCACGTCGTCCGCCGTGACCTGTTTCTGGAAGGGCATGGACCTGTCCCGCCCCGAGCACCGCATCAACATCATCGACACTCCCGGCCACGTGGACTTCACGATTGAAGTCGAGCGCTCCATGCGCGTGCTCGACGGCGCCGTCATGGTGTACTGCGCCGTGGGTGGCGTGCAGCCACAGTCGGAAACCGTGTGGCGCCAGGCCAACAAGCACAAGGTGCCGCGCCTGGCTTTCGTGAACAAGATGGACCGCACCGGCGCCAACTTCTTCAAGGTGGTCGAAGGCATGAAGCTGCGCCTGAAGGCCAACCCCGTGCCAATCGTGGTGCCGATCGGCGCCGAAGACAAATTCGAGGGCGTGGTCGACCTGATCAAGATGAAGGCCATCTACTGGGATGACGCATCGCAGGGCATGAAGTTCGAGTACCGCGACATCCCCGCCGACCTGGTGGGCGTGTGCAACGAGTGGCGCGAGAAGATGGTCGAGGCGGCCGCCGAAGCCACCGAAGAGCTGATGAACAAGTACCTCGAAGAGGGCACCCTCTCCGAAGAGGAAATCATGGCCGGTCTGCGCCAGCGCACCATCGCCACCGAAATCCAGCCCATGCTGTGCGGCACCGCCTTCAAGAACAAGGGCGTGCAGCGCATGCTCGACGCCGTGCTCGACTTCCTGCCCTCGCCCGTGGACATCCCTCCCATGGCCGGTACCGATGAAGACGAGAACCACATCACGCGCAAGGCCGACGACAACGAGAAGTTCTCGGCGCTGGCCTTCAAGCTGATGACCGACCCGTTTGTCGGCCAGCTCACCTTCGTGCGCGTCTACTCCGGCGTGCTCAAGAAGGGCGACACCGTGCTGAACTCGGTCAAGGGCAAGAAAGAGCGCATTGGCCGCATCGTGCAGATGCACGCCAATGAGCGCCAGGAAGTGGACGAAATCCGCGCCGGCGACATCGCTGCCTGCGTGGGTCTGAAGGACGTCACCACGGGCGAAACCCTGTGCGACATCAGCGCCCCCATCATCCTGGAGCGCATGGTGTTCCCCGAGCCCGTGATCGCACAGGCCGTGGAGCCCAAGACCAAGGCCGACCAGGAAAAGATGGGCATCGCACTGCAGCGCCTGGCCGCGGAAGATCCGTCTTTCCGCGTCAAGACCGACGAAGAGTCGGGCCAGACCATCATCGCCGGCATGGGCGAGCTGCACCTGGAAATCATTGTCGACCGCATGAAGCGCGAGTTCGGCGTCGAAGCCAACGTCGGCAAGCCGCAGGTGGCCTACCGCGAAACCATCCGCAAGACCGTCGAAGATGCCGAAGGCAAGTTCGTGCGCCAGTCCGGTGGTAAGGGCCAGTACGGCCACGTGGTGCTCAAGATCGAGCCCAACGAGCCGGGCAAGGGCATCGAGTTCATCGACGCCATCAAGGGTGGTGTGGTGCCGCGCGAATACATCCCCGCGGTCGAGAAGGGCATCAACGAAGCCGTCACCCAAGGCGTGCTGGCCGGCTACCCGGTCGTCGACGTCAAGGTCACGCTGCACTTCGGTTCGTACCACGACGTGGACTCGAACGAACTGGCGTTCAAGATGGCTGCCATCTTCGGCTTCAAGGAAGGCTGCCGCAAGGCCAGCCCCGTGATCCTCGAGCCCATGATGGCCGTGGAAGTGGAAACGCCTGAAGAGTACGCCGGCAACGTGATGGGCGACCTGTCGTCGCGCCGCGGCATGGTGCAGGGCATGGAAGACATGATCGGTGGCGGCAAGGCCATCAAGGCTGAAGTGCCGCTGTCGGAAATGTTCGGCTACTCGACCTCGCTGCGCTCGGCCACGCAAGGCCGCGCCACGTACTCGATGGAATTCAAGCACTACAGCGAAGCCCCGCGCAACGTGTCCGAAGCCATCATGGCGGCACGCGCCAAGTAATGAACGAAGGGGCAGAGCGGCGGGGCCGTTCTGTCCTGGTTCATGGCTGAAATTGGCCTCCAGTGCTTGCCCTGTAAGCGTTGGATGCTATTGATTAAATAGCAAAGTTTTTTGCAATCTGCGATCCGGTGCCGCCCCGTTGCCTGTGCAGGGCGAATCCGCAATCGGATGCAGACGTTAAACCACAACACAGGCGCTGCTCTTTGGAGAATTGAAAATGGCAAAAGGTAAGTTTGAACGCACCAAGCCGCACGTCAACGTGGGCACGATCGGCCACGTCGACCATGGCAAGACGACGCTGACGGCAGCGATTGCCACGGTGCTGTCCAAGAAGTTCGGCGGCGAAGCCAAGGACTACTCGCAGATCGACAACGCGCCCGAAGAAAAGGCCCGCGGCATCACGATCAACACCTCGCACGTCGAGTACGAAACCACCGGCCGCCACTACGCGCACGTGGACTGCCCCGGCCACGCCGACTATGTGAAGAACATGATCACGGGCGCCGCGCAGATGGACGGCGCCATCCTGGTGTGCTCGGCCGCTGACGGCCCCATGCCCCAGACGCGCGAGCACATCCTGCTGGCCCGCCAGGTGGGCGTGCCCTACATCATCGTGTTCCTCAACAAGTGCGACATGGTCGACGACGAGGAGCTGCTTGAGCTCGTCGAGATGGAAGTGCGCGAGCTGCTCGACAAGTACGACTTCCCCGGCGACGACACCCCGATCATCCGCGGCTCTGCCAAGCTCGCCCTCGAAGGCGACACCGGCCCGCTGGGCGAACAGGCCATCCTCAAGCTCGCCGATGCCCTCGACAGCTACATCCCCACGCCTGAGCGCGCGGTGGATGGCGCCTTCCTGATGCCCGTCGAAGACGTGTTCTCGATCTCTGGCCGCGGCACCGTGGTCACGGGCCGCATCGAGCGCGGCATCATCAAGGTCGGCGAAGAAATCGAAATCGTCGGCATCAAGGACACGGTCAAGACCACCTGCACGGGCGTGGAAATGTTCCGCAAGCTGCTCGACCAGGGCCAGGCCGGCGACAACGTGGGCCTGCTGCTGCGCGGCACCAAGCGCGAAGACGTCGAGCGCGGCCAGGTGCTGTGCAAGCCCGGCTCGATCAAGCCGCACACGCACTTCACGGCCGAGGTGTACGTTCTGTCGAAGGACGAAGGCGGCCGCCACACGCCCTTCTTCAACAACTACCGCCCCCAGTTCTACTTCCGCACGACGGACGTGACGGGCGCCATCGAGCTGCCCGAAGGCAAGGAAATGGTCATGCCGGGCGACAACGTGTCGATCACCGTCAAGCTGATCAACCCCATCGCCATGGAAGAGGG